>NZ_JAILWL010000189.1 GCF_025698965.1 Roseibium sp. | reverse complement strand
GAGCCTTCGTCTTTACGCTTGGTGGCGATGAGGTTGCAGACATCTGTGATTTTAGGCAACCGATCGAGACCGCCGCCGTCAAGCTGGCGATCACCCGTCACCCCAATGACGTCCTGTTCGAGATCTCGGAAATCGTCGGCGAAATGCGGCAACGTCTTAATGAGGGCGATGTCCAACGTTACCTGGACCTCGATTCCAAGTTCCATATGACGTTCTTCAAATACTGCGGCAATTCCTATTTCATCGAAACATACCGGAGATATTCCGGCAAAATTGCCGCGCTTCGCACGCATCTGGCCGTCAAACCGTCCCACACGCAGCTTTCCATGCAGGAACACAAAGCCATCCTTGATGCGTTTCGAAACGGTTCCGTGGACGAAACGGTGCGGATTCTGAACCAGCACATCGACCGGACACGAACCACATACACCGCCGAAATCACCGATATCGCGGTTGCAGATTCGCACTCGAACAGCAAAGCGGGGGCAAAATGAGCTCGCAAACGCCCCTGATTGAATTTCGGACGGTCAGCAAGAGCTTTGGTTCGAACAAGGTTATCAACCACGTCGATTTTGAATTGCTGCCAGGAGAAATTCACGCGCTTGTCGGTGAAAACGGTGCAGGCAAATCCACATGCCTTGGAATGATGTACGGTCTACATCAGCCGGACACCGGATCCATTTATCTGTCCGGCAAGAAGACCGTCATCGACAATCCGGCCCATGCGCAGAATCTCGGGATCGGCTGCGTATTTCAGGAACTCAGCCTGGCCGGGGGCCTGTCTGTCGCCGAAAACATCTTTGCCGGACACGCGCCGGCAACATTCGGTATTGTTGACTGGAGGGAGCTTCACCACCGTGCGCAGACACTTCTTGGAGAATTCAATCTTTCGGTCAACGTCAGCGCGCCGGTGGACAAACTTCCGATCAGCACACGCCAGGTCGTTGAGATTGCGAAGGCGTTGTCGCTGAATTCCAGGGTCATTCTCCTGGATGAGCCGACATCCGCTTTAACTCCAGATGAAGTCGACAAGCTGTTCTCGATCCTGCGCGACCTCACCAGGCGCGGCATAGGCATTATCTACGTCAGCCATCACATGTCGGAAATCTTCAATATTGCGGACCGCGTCACCGTTCTCCGGGACGGACGAAAAATCAGTACGCACAACACATCCAATACCAGCGAAAACGAAATTGTTGCGGAAATGATTGGCGGTCATGTCCCGACAAGCGCAAAACACGCCTCCGATGCGATTGGCGACGTCCTTCTGGAAGCGCAATCATTGTCATTTCCGGGTGTCTTCGAAGACATTTCTTTGACGCTCAGGAGCGGGGAAATTGTCGGCCTCGCGGGATTGATGGGTTCCCGCCGAAGTGTCATCGCAAAAGCCTTGGCCGGTCTGTTCACGGCACACGAAGGTGTTCTGAAAGTCAAAGGTGAACCCGTCGAACTGCGCTCTTTGTCCGGAGCGATGAAGGCCGGTATTGGATATGTCCCGGAAGAACGAAAGACCGACGGGCTGTTTCTCGATCACTCGGTTCGTGACAACCTCGTCGCCGCCAGCCTGAAAAAGCACACCGTCAATGGCATTTTCAACACGGCATCCGCCCGGCGGGCAACGCAGAATGCGATCGAACGATTTTCGGTAAAGACGGCAAGCCAGGACACCGACATCCGGTTTTTGTCCGGCGGCAACCAGCAGAAAATCATGCTGGCAAAATGGCTTGAGACCGAACCGGACATTTTGATCATCGACGAACCGACAAAGGGCGTCGATGTCGGGGCCAAGTTTCAAATTCACGATGAACTTCGCAAGAAGGCCGCAGACGGTATGGCGATACTGGTGGTGTCTTCCGATTTTGCTGAACTTGCGACGCTTACGGATCGCATCATTGTTGTCCACGAAGGCAGGCTGGTTGGTGAAATCAGCGCCGAAATGGCCACTGACGATTCCATTCTCAACCTGGCGGCCGGTGTCCAGGTCCCATCCCAATCCACATCAAACGAAGCTGAGCGGAGTGCACTTCAATGAGCCTGCAGATCCTAGACAAACAAGCCGCGCCTTCGCTGATGAGCAGAGTGATTTCCGCCTGTCTGCACACACGTGAACTTACGTTGCTGCTCATGATATTGGGAATTGTCGTGATGATGTCGTTCGTCACGCCTTATTTCCTGAGCGCGAGCAACTTCAGGGCGGTCGCCGTTGGCATGACACCAACGGCGATCATCGTGATCGGTATGGCCATTCTGCTCGCCTCGGGCGGATTCGACCTTTCTGTTGGTTCTGTCATGGCGTTGTCCAGCACAGTTGTCGCCCTGCTGCTTCTGGCCGGCGTGCCGATGCCGGTCGCCGTTATTCTTGGGCTGTTGCTGGGTGCTGTCGCGGGCCTTGTGAACGGAATTCTCATAACTATGATCGGCATAAATCCGCTCGTCGCGACTTTGGGGACAATGTCGATTGCCCGCGGTATTGCACTGGTTCTCACGGAGGGATTTTCGGTCAGCAGCCTGCCGCCCGCTTTCGGCTATATCGGCAAGGCGAGCTTGCTCGGCATCCCGCTACTGGTAATCCTGACGCTGTCGCTGATCATCCTGTTCGATCTCGCCGTGCGACATACGCGTTTCTTCCGCCAGATCTATTTCATCGGCGCCAACGAAAAGGCAGCCATGCTGTCCGGCATCGCCGTCAACCGCGTCCGGATCATTGCCTATATCCTGACCGGCGTGTTGGCGGCATTGGCGGGTGTCCTTTTGGCATCACGCCTCATGAGCGGCACTCCGACCGCCGGGAATGCGCTTGAGCTACAGGTTCTGGCCGCAGCCGTTATTGGCGGCGCCTCCTTGCGCGGCGGTGAAGGCACAATTCTGGGAGCCTTTCTCGGAGTGGTTTTCGTAGCCCTTATCAACAACGCCATGACCATGCTTGCCGTTTCCATTTACTGGCAAATGATCGTCATCGGAGCCGTGCTCGTCTGCGCAGTCGCGCTCGACATGCTCGTCAGGCGTCAGTCCACCTGATTCACTTTTCACTTTGGTCAATTCAACTGGGAGGATCCTATGACCAGCATGAACCTTAATCGCAGAAACCTATTGGCCGGAGCGGGAGGGCTAACCCTTGCCGGGCTGAGCTTGCCGAAATTCTCCAGCGAGGCGCTCGCCCAGGGAGCCGGCAAGGAATACGTCTTCCTTTCCATCGTGACGCAGGTTCCCTTCTGGGTCGACCACAGGGCTGCCCTGAAGGACCTTGAGGAAATCCTCGACATCAAAACGACGTTCACCGGGCCGCTTGATTTCGACACGGCCGGGCAGGCCCGCCAACTTGATGAACTGATTGCCCGTCGCCCTGCCGGTATCCTGATTTTCCCAGGCGACCCTGCGACACTCGCACCGGGAATCGAACGCGCTGTCGAGGCGGGAATACCGGTGACAACCTGCATCGGTGACGTGCAACAAAGTCCGCGCTCTTCGTTTCTTGGCATCAACGGATTTGAAGCGGGTAAGGTCGGCGGCGAGTTGCTCGCACAGGCGATCGGTGGCAAGGGCAAGGTTCTTCTCGGCACCTTCCCTGCCCCGTCCACCCTGGAACGCGTCGAGGGATACAAGGCGCTGTTCAAGGAAAAGTACCCGGATATCGAAGTGGTGGACGTCGTCAATGACCGCGCCGATCCTTCATACGCGCCAACCGCTTATCTGCAGGGTATCCAGGCGCATCCGGATATCGTCGGGATCGGTGGGACAGATGGCGACAGCGGCAAGGGAGCTGCGATTGCCGTCCACGAAGCCGGTCGCGCAGGCGATATCAAGATCGTCGCGATGGATCGCAATGACGACATGCTGCCCTACATCGAAGACGGTACGATACACGGCGCGGTTGCCCAGAAGTCCTATCTGGAAGCTTATCTCGCGATCCACATGATGCACTGGCAGAATACGGAAGGCCTCAAAGTGGTACCGGACTGGCAGTCGGCAGGCATCAATCCCCTGCCGGAGCAGGTCGTCACCGGTGTCATGACGATCAACAAGGACAATGTTGACCAGTTCAAGCACGTCTGAGGGTCGGGCGCGCGGGTTTTCTGCCCGCGTGCCCCGCCTTTGCCGCCGTCCGGGAAGCACCATGCCTAATTCAAATCTTTGGCAGTACACCGTTCTGTCCGACGACATCGTGAAGCTCTCGCTGCTTCCCGGGATCGGCGGGCGTGTCATGAACGTTCATTTTCGAGGCAAGCCTCTATTGTTTGAAAATCCGGACTCTCGGGAGTTTCCGCCCGACCTTTCGGATCTCAGTACGGTTCCGACAAGGGCCAGACACCTGCCTTTCCCGCTCTGGGGTGGGGAAAAGACCTGGATCGCCCCCGAAAGCTCCTGGCCCGAGACCGGGCCGCATCCGGTTCTCGATTCCGGTCCTTACGAATGTCAGACGCTTTCTGACGTGAAAGTTTGCATGACCAGCCGGATCTGCCCGATCAGCGGATTGCAGGTTGTTCGCACCGTCACCCTTGAAAAGGGTGAAGCAGGCTGGACAGTCGAACACAAGCTGATCAATCATTCCGACACCGATCAGCACTGTGGAATCTGGTCGGTGATGATGGTCCGGCGTCCGGTCAGGATCATCTGTCAAGCTCCCGCACGGGAAAGCCACGCGATCGTGATGGGAGACCCATTGACTGCAGTTTCAGTCTCAAGAGAGCAGATCGCAGTCAGCTGCATTGCAGCAGATGAATTCAAGATAGGTACTCACCCGACCGGGTGTGTGGCCAAGGTCCTTTGTGGCGGCGAGACGGGAGCTATCACCCTGACCGCCGAAGCATCGTCGCTCTCGGCGGCGGAAAAATACGCCCATGGCCATGCGCTGGAAGTCTACAATTCGGCTGACTACGACTACGCGGAACTGGAATGGCACGCACCTGCCGAAAACCTGTCTCCGGGAGAAACTTCGATGTTTTCGGTCAAGTATCGGATCAGGGAGACCACGGAATGAACAGACGCGTTGTGATAACCGGAGCTTCGGGACATCTGGGTGGCAAGCTTTACGACGAGATAAAGACCCAAACAGATTGGCATCCGGTAGGTCTTGATATCCGGGAAACGGACAGGCCCGATTGTCATGTAGCCGACTTTTCAAAGAAGGGAGACTGGACGCGGCACCTGGCTGACGCCGATACCGTCGTGCACTTGGCCGCTGACCGCAGCCCTGACGCCAGCTGGGGGTCTTCTGTCGCTAACAATATGAATGCGACCTTGAACCTCTATCATGCTG
Source organism: Roseibium sp. (assembly GCF_025698965.1). Lineage (GTDB taxonomy): Bacteria > Pseudomonadota > Alphaproteobacteria > Rhizobiales > Stappiaceae > Roseibium. The sequence continues at coordinate 6,065 of NZ_JAILWL010000189.1, read as the reverse complement.
CCTCAGAGAACAACGTCCGACGGGTCGTTTTCGCCAGTTCGAACTGGGTTCAGGGCGGATACCGGTTTTCTTCAGAAAGACTTGTCCCTTCTCTGGACCCGAAGCCCGTCAATGCATACGGCGTCTCGAAATTGTTCGGTGAGCGCATGGGAGAATTTTTTGCGTCAGAACACGGGCTGTCCGTCATTTGCCTTAGAATAGGCTGGACCCAGTGGACGCATGACAATCTGCCCGGCACGCACATGGCCATGGGGCGCTGGGGACAGGAAATGTGGCTCAGCGACAGAGATTATCTTCAAGGCATGAAATGTGCGATCGATGCCCGGGATGTTCCCTATGCCGTCCTGAACCTGATGTCAGACAACCCGGGCATGCGTTGGGACCTCGAACCTACCAGGGACCTGATCGGATACAATCCGGAAGACGGCTGGGCGCCCGATGTGACTGTTCGCATGAAACTGCAGTCTCTGATCCTCAAGACAGTGACAAAAACAATTCCGGAACGGTTCAAAACCATAGCCTCCGACTGGTGACAGAAACTTCGAAAAAGGCCCGACATTCCCGAAGTTCCGGTTTCCACCGTTGTAGACAGCTTTCCCTGACCACCTAAAGCCACAACTAAAGGGCCCTTAAACAGGGACAATATACCTTTGATCTTTCCAAATCGCGCGAACTGGAATACCAGATAACAACCTGAACGATACTTCGCGCAATAAGGTTTTTTGGAATGGTGATCGAACGTCCCAAGTCACTACGCGATTTGGTCCTGGAGAATCTCAGGGAACGGATTGTCAGTGGGCGCCTTGCTATGGGTCAATCGCTCTCGGAACGTAGCATTGCGGACGAACTACAGGTGTCCAAAACGCCGGTGCGGGAATCTCTCGCTCAACTTCGGGAAGAAGGCCTGGTCCAGATCGAACCCCAGAAGGGTGCAAAGGTCTTCACGCTTACCGAGGACGAGGTCGAGCAAATCTGCGACTTCAGAATGACGATCGAACTCGCCGCATTTGAGCTTGCCCTTGTGCTGGATCCTGATGGCCTGATTTCAGACATGACAAAAGTCGTCGATGACATGACCAGAGCCATGGAGGCGGGCGAAGTCCACGCCTACCTCGATCTGGACACGGCTTTTCACCAGATCGCCTTCAGGCACTGCGGAAATGAATACCTATCTGCCAGCTACGAACGGTACGAAGGCAAGATCGCCGCGCTTCGGACCCATATGGCTGCATTGCCGGAACATACGCAGCTATCCTTCAAGGAACATATCGAGCTGAGAAAGGCATGTGAGGAAAAGAACCTCGAAGCACTGAAATCAATTCTTGAAAAACATATAGCGCGCACCAGGGAATCATACGTTCAGGCCACATCAGAATGAGCGACTGTGTCGGTCGCCATGCAAGTCGCGGTCATCCGCGTACCTGAGTGGTCGGATGACGAAGGAATAATACTGCTTAAGACCTCCGATTGCTCGAGCGTGAAGTCTCGTCACTGTTTCCGCAGCAATCTTTTCAATACTCCGAACACGGCAAAACCGGGCATTGTCCCAACACGCCTAACTCAGGGTCTCTCTAAGCCGGACTTGGAGACAGATAAGGCTCGACCAGCGCGCGGATATCGGGTGGCACCAACTTTTTCTCAAACTTGTCCGCCACCACAAAGACGCAGATGAAACGTCCTTCGAAGCAGAGAATGTTGTCTTGATAGCCTGCCACTGAAAATTCGATCGAGCTATCCCCAAGTCGCACCGGACGCACCTTGCAGTTCAGCCGATGGCGGGGGGTGACCGGCGCGCGGAAATCAATCGACATATGCACAAACGGTGTCCCCGTATTGCGATCAATCTCCAAATAGTACCAGCCAGGCTCATTGAGATGCGCTTCCCACCAGGCATTGATTGCATCAAGGGCAAACCCGGGGATACGGCCCGTATAGGCGATCCTGGCTGGATCGCAGTCAGCCCATGTGACCCGGATTTCATGATCGAAGGCAGCGGGCGCCGGGGTGGATGCGTCATGCATGGGCGATGCTCCAGACTCAGACTCAATAGGTTTCAACATGATAGCGGCCTTCCCCGCGCATGGTATCGCGCAGGTTCTGCCACTCGATACCGATGTCTGCCGCAATGTTGGTGAAGGATTTCTCAACACCCTCCTCCATACCGCGCAGGCCGCAAATGTAAATATGCGTGTTGGGGTCTGCCAACAGATCCGCCACCGCTTCCTGCTCGACCATCATCCGGTCCTGCACATATTCCTTTGGTGCCCCGGGTATGCGGCTGAACACCATATGCGTGTGCAGCAGTGTCTGCGGGACTTTTTTAAGCGGTCCGAAATAGGGCAGATTGCCGGGCGAGCGGGCGCCGAAGAACATGGTCATGCCGCCCTGGTTGGCACCTAGCGTGCGCTGGCGGCGCATGGTAAAGGCGCGAAACGGTGCCGATCCGGTGCCGGTGCAGATCAGCAGCAGCCGTGCTCGCGGATCTTCCGGTAGAAGGAAGGTGGCCCCGAACGGGCCGGTGACCTGAACACTATCGCCTTTTTTCAGGTCACAGACATAATTCGAGCAAACTCCCTTCTCCTCGCGCTTCACGGTCAGCGAGAGATTGTTGAAATTCGGACGCTCGCCGTCGCGCGGGCTGGAAATCGAGTAGAGCCGCGGCAGATGCGGTTTTCCGTCATCGTCGGTGCCGGGCGGGATAATCCCGATGCTCTGCCCTTCAAGCACCGGCATCGGCAGGCTGCCGAAATTCAAAATGACATGGCGCACATCGGCGTCGCTGTCCACATCCGTCAGACGGTAGTTTCCCTGTACCGTGGCTCCGGCTGGCTTGCCGGGATTATAAAGATTGATCGTCGGCTTTGCAGCGCTTGCAGGCGCTTTTGCCTTGCCGCCTGTCCCTTTGTGCGCCTCGGCCAGAAGCGCCGCGATCGCATCGTCAAACGCCTCCATGTCCGTGTCCGCGTCTTCGCCCGTCTCAGTCATGTCTTCTTGTTCAGGCAATTCGCTAAAGCCGTACTGATCATCGAGCGAATAGCTGCGGCGCACCACCCGCCATTCGTCGATTGAGCCGGTCGGACAAACAGGAATGCAGTCCATGCAGAAATTACAGATTTCCGGATTGACGACCACATTGGTGTCGTCATGCTCAATCGCGCCGATCGAACATGTCATTTCGCAGGTGTAACACCGGATGCAAATCTCGGGGTCGATCAGGTGCTGCTTGGTCGGCTGGCTCATAGTGGCCCCTTGACTGTGTAAGAAAGGTCAGGGATCGGCCTGTCTGGCAACAGCGCATCAGACAGGCTTTTCCGGATTACGCCATATGCAGTTTGACGTATTCGAAATCGCCAGGCTTGTTGTCGATGCCCATGCGTGGCGGCGCGATCCAGCCGGCATATTCGCCCGGTTCGCTTACCGGTTTCATCAGCGACTGGATGAAATCGCCATCGGCGTGGGTCGGCAGCCAATGAGCCACTGCCGCATCATACTCAGCACCGGTCAGCAGGTTGCCTTCAGGGTCGAAATTCTGCCCAGTGAACACACCGATCTTGCGATTGAATGCTTCGTGCGGCAGCTTGAGCACAAACTCGATCCCGGCCTTTTCGATGATCTTGTTCCAGCGTCCGACGCCACCGGCGGCATCCCGGGTATAATCGTCCCGAAGCCGCATGTTGATGGCTGTCAGCGCCGGCACCTCGTGCTGAACCAGCTTGCCATCCACCATGTCCCAGACATTGTAGGTGTCATTCTGCAATTGGTGATCGTCGTCGATCTTATGCTCCAGGTAGCGTCCCTTGATACCCGCGTTGAAGGCATTGGCCGCATTGGTCGACACTTCCTGTCCGAACAGATCCAGCGACAGCGTGTAGTGAAGGTTGAGTTTTTTCTGAATTGTCGGCAGGTCGATCACCCCAAGATCCCGGATCTTGTTGATGTCATAGGGGTCGGTGATGCCGTTTGCGTTCATGACCTCGCAGGTCTTCTGAATGGTGCGCCCGACGCCGGTTTCGCCGACGAACATATGGTGGGCTTCTTCGGTCAACATGAAGCGGCAGGTACGCGACAATGGATCGAAGCCCGACTGTGCCAGACTTTCCAACTGCATCTTGCCATCACGGTCGGTGAAATAGGTGAACATGAAGAAGGAAAGCCAGTCCGGTGTCTCCTCGTTAAAGGCACCCAGCATCCTTGGCGCCTCTTCGCTGCCTGAGGATCGGCGCAAAAGATCGTCGGCTTCCTCACGTCCGTCGCGGCCGAAATACTTCTGCAGGATATAGACCATTGCCCACAGATGCCGCCCCTCTTCCACATTCACCTGAAACAGGTTGCGCATGTCGTAGAGCGATGGTGCGGTAAGCCCGAGGAAGCGCTGCTGCTCGACCGAGCCCGGCTCGGTATCGCCCTGAATGACGATCAGCCGTTTCATCAGGTTGCGGTACTCACCCGGCACCTCTTGCCAGGCGGGTTGGCCGTAGTGCTCACCACAGGGGATGGTACGGCCCTCGACCTCCGGCGCCAGCAGGACGCCCCAGCGGTATTCCGGCATCTTCACATAATCGAATTTGGCCCAGCCCTTGGGGTCAACGCTGATCGCGGTGCGTAGATAGATCATGGATTCCTGGAACTTCCGGGGGATCAGATCGTTCCACCAATTGATATAGCCGGGGTGCCACTTTTCCAGCGCCTTCAACACCTTCTTGTCGGAACTGAGGCCGACATTGTTTGGGATGAGTGTGTCGTAGCTGACATTGACGAGATCGGTCATCGAAGTCTCCAATTGATACCTGGCCCGACGCTGCAGCCGCCGGACATTGTCCTATCAAGCGTTTAGACACGCTCCATGTTGTAATCGCCCCGCACGCCGGTGCCATAGCGCTGCAATGCGCCATCTGGCCCGACTGCATTGGGGCGGATGAAAATCCAGTTCTGCCAGGCGGTCAGGCGCCCGAAAATGCGGGTCTCCATAGTTTCCGGACCGGCAAAACGAAGGTTGGCCTCCATGCCGGTCATCGCATCAGGCGAGAAGCTCATTCGTTCTTCAATGAAGATACGGATCTCATCGTCCCAATCGATGTCATCGAGGATCATGGTGACCAGGCCAAGCGCGTCGGCCTCTTCCGCCTCCAGCGCCTCGCCTTTCTGCTCAGCGACTTTTTGGGTTGTTTCTGGTTCGCCAAGGAATCGTGTCTGCAGGCGGGTCAGACCATTGGCCATGGGAAAGGGACCAAAATTCGCATCACTCACCGTCACTGTGGCCAGTGGGCGATTGTCGCCCTCGAATTCGTCTTCCATCATGTACGACCGGTCCACCGCAAACAGCAGCTCGGTCAGAATGCCGGTGAAACACGAGCCATGCTCAACGAGTGCAATGAGTGACCGCGAAGTCACATCAATCCGCTTGAGCAGTCGCTTCCAGTATTGCAACACCTCGTTGGCCAGCCAGTGATCCTTATTCTCCAGGAGCAGCCGCTCGTGAGCGTCGAAGCGACTCGGATCGCCCTGAGTGCGGAATACCAGGAGGCCAAGTTCCATCTCGTTCAGTCTGAGGTGCAGGATTGCATCGTCCAGTTCGCGCGCCAGCCGCAGCAAGTATGCCTGATCTCCTTCTGAGGTGAAGCCGGCCATATCCGCCTGCGCATCCTCTTCGGGGCCACTGAGCGTGATCACCGCCTTGCAGGTGGGTCTGTCCACCTCAACCTCGACCAGCGAATAGCCAAAACTTCCATCTTCATCCGTTCGCCGCTCGATCGGCCCGAGCAAGATGCCCTCGGCTACATCGGCCTTTGTAGATGTTGCTGCAAATTCATGGGCGCGCTCGGCAACCGTCTCTGCAAAGGTGGAGTTGGCAACAATTTCATCGACCAACCGCCAATCCACTGCGCGCTGGCCTTTCACCCCCTCTTCGGTCGAACAGAAAATATCCGCCCGGTCTCGGCGCACCTTGCGCTTGTCGGTCACTCGGGTGAGCCCGCCAGTACCCGGCAGAACCGCCAACAGCGGCACCTCGGGCAGCGCCACCGAGGAAGTGCTGTCATTGGTCAACATGATATGGTTGCAGGCCA
>NZ_JAILWL010000188.1 GCF_025698965.1 Roseibium sp. | reverse complement strand
AACCGCATTCAGCAGTTTCAACATGGGATATGCAGCCGCTCAGACCGTTGTTCTGTTCACTATCTTGTTGTTCGTCAGCCTGTTTCAGCTCTGGATCTTGAAGGGGAACAACACATGAGCGTTGCCTCTGAAGTCTCCGGTAGGCCACAGGCCGCGACAGACCTGCTTTTTTCAAGAAAGGCGAAAAAGCAGCGCAACATGGGGCAGATCCTTCGCTGGATGGTGCTGTTTCTCGGTGGACTGATCATGATCGCACCGATCGCCTACATGATTTCCACGTCTTTGAAATGGCCGCATGAAGTCTACAACGTCAACCTGATCCCCGAAGAACCGACAATCGAGAACTATACCTATGTCCTTGAGGACGGCAGATTCTACGGCTGGTTTGTCAATTCGATCATCATCGCGTTGATCACGACCGTCTCAAATCTCTTTTTCGACAGTCTTGTCGGATACACCTTGTGCAAGTTCCGCTTTCCGGGCCGCCAGATCGTCTTTATCGCAATCCTGTCGACACTGATGATCCCGACCGAGATGCTTGTGATCCCCTGGTACATGATGAGCCAGTCTTTCGGCTGGCTGGACAGCTATTGGGGCATCATGTTCCCGGGTCTGATGACCGCCTTCGGAACCTTTTTGATGAAGCAGTTCTTTGAAAGCGTGCCGGATGATTTTCTGGAAGCTGCCCGCATCGACGGGCTGAATGAATTCCAGATCTGGTGGCGTATCGCCATGCCGCTGGTCAAACCGGCATTGGCGGCTCTTGCCATCTTCGTTTTCCTCGGCAACTGGACTGCATTCCTGTGGCCGCTGATCGTTACCAACTCGGTAGAGATGTACACCGTTCCGGTCGGCCTGTCCGGGTTTGGCGATGAAGTGGATGTAGCCTGGGAGCTCATCATGACCGGTGCCGCGATTTCCACGCTGCCCACCCTGATCGTGTTCCTCATTTTCCAACGATTCATCATCCGCGGAGTTGTCATGGCGGGGTTGAAGGGATGAGCAACGAGCGTAACGACACCACCACGTTTCCCGATCCCGTTTACAAGGACACCGTGCTCGCCGCGCTGTTCGAAGGTGTGAAAGCCCACTACGCCCGCCACATGGGAACAATCAACAAGGCTCATCTTGTGATGCTGGCCGAGACGGGCATCCTGACGGCGGACCAGACCGGCCCTCTGGCAAGAGCACTGATCGAAATCGAAGAAGAAACCGACCTGGACGCGCTGACCTATACCGGCGAGCATGAGGATTACTTCTTTTTGGTCGAGTCCGAACTCAAACGGAAACTCGGCGATCTTGGCGGCATGCTGCATACGGCCAGGTCCCGAAACGACATGGACCATACCCTGTTCAAGCTCGCGCTGCGGGATCGGGTTCATGTCCTGTGGCAGGAGCTCGCTCTGCTTGCGCAGGCAATTGCCGACAAGGCCGAGACCGAAGCCGAGACGCTCATTGTTGCCTACACTCATGGCCAGCCGGCACAGCCTTCCACATTCGGTCACTATCTCTATGCAGCCCTGGAAGTTCTTATGCGGGATATGGCGCGGCTCAACGCGGCCGTTGATGATCTCGACCATTGTCCCATGGGAGCCGCCGCCATTACCACCAGCGGATTTCCAATCGACCGAAACAGGATTTCAGACCTTCTGGGTTTCGAAGAACCGCTCCTCAATTCCTACGGCTGCATTGCATCGGTCGATTACGTGACGGGTCTTTATTCGGCCCTGAAACTGGTTTTCGTGCATCTAGGCCGCCTGATCCAGGACATGGCCTTCTGGTCCTCTTTCGAAGTGGGACAACTCTACGTCCCCAATGCCTTCGTGCAGATCAGCTCGATCATGCCGCAAAAGCGAAATCCGGTTCCGATCGAACACATGCGCCACCTGGCGGCGGTCACCGCCAGTCGCTGCGATGCGATGATCGATACAATGCGCAACACCCCCTTCACCGACATGAATGACAGCGAGGGGGAAGTCCAGCAGGCAGGTTATGCTGCATTTGACAGTGGCAGTCGTGTGCTTCGCCTGCTGACGGCATTCCTGCCCGCCTGCTCAATCGATCAGTCTCGTGTCAGCAGGAATTCAGATGCCGCCTGTATCACAATTACCGAATTGGCCGATACGCTGGTTCGAGACGAAGCCCTGAGTTTCCGGCAGGCCCATGAAATCGCTGCCAGGACGGCTCGCGGTGTGCTTGCCGAGGCAGATCCGCTTGCAAAGGGATATCGCCATTTCCAGAAAGCCTTCAAGGCGGAGACGAGCCGGGACAGCAAGCTGGATGCCTCGGCCTTCGAACTTGCGGTTGCCCCTGAGACTTTCGTTTCGAAGCGTAACAGGGCAGGTGGCCCTGCACCCGAAGCGCTCGCCGAGGCCGGAAAAATCTATGCAGCTGATCTGGATAAGCTGAACAGACAACACGCGGACAGGCATGCGCGCCACATGCAATCCACCGAACTGCTTGATGCCGCTTTTGCGGTCCTGCTGGAGACCTGAATTCATGGCCGACCTTTCCTTGAAGAAGCTGACAAAAGCCTATGGTCAGGTAGAGGTGCTCCATGGGATAGACCTCGATATTTCCGACGGTGAATTCGTCGTGTTTGTCGGTCCCTCGGGATGCGGCAAATCCACCAGTCTGCGGATGATCGCAGGACTGGAGGAGATTACCGGTGGCGAGATCTGGATCGACGGACGCATGGTCAACAATCTGGAACCCAAGGAACGTGATATCGCGATGGTGTTCCAGAATTACGCGATTTATCCGCATATGACAGTGCGCAAGAACATCGCTTTCGGACTTTGGAATGCACCGATGAGCAAGTCGGAAAAGTCAGCCCGAATTGAAGAAGTCGCGCGGGTGCTGGACATGGACAATTTGCTCGATCGCAAACCTTCGCAGCTTTCGGGTGGTCAGCGCCAGCGTGTTGCCATCGGCAGGGCAATGGTTCGCAATCCCGCCGTTTTCCTGTTTGACGAACCGCTGTCCAATCTGGACGCTCAATTGCGGACCCAGATGCGCCTTGAAATCAAGAAGCTGCACCAGAAAGTCGGCAACACCATAATCTTCGTGACTCACGACCAGGTTGAAGCGATGACGCTCGCAGACAGGATCGTCATCATGAAGGACGGTTTCATTCAACAGATTGGCACACCAGAAGAAGTCTTCCACAATCCGGTAAATGCCTTCGTGGCGCAGTTCATCGGAGCGCCTTCGATGAACATGCTGGAAGCGACCGGAAACGGGCAGGACCTGTCATTGCGCAACGGAGAAAAGCTGCCTCTCCAAGTAACGACTTTGACCGGACAGAAGCTGCTGGTCGGCATACGTCCGGACGATCTGGTTTTGCATCCGGAGACGCCACTTATCACCGGAAACATATCTGTACGCGAGCCGTTGGGGTCCGAAACGCTGATCTACGTGTCCAGCAGCCACGGGGAAATCGTTGCACGGGTACCTGGCAAGGACGCACCGAGAGTTGGAGAGGAAGTCCATTTGGGGGCAAATCCCGACTCACTGCATGTTTTTGATGCTGAAAGCGGAGCCGCGTTGGTCTGATGCTTCATCGGGGAGACAAACCGGTCATTCTGAGTGCGGGGCGTATCTATTGCGACCTTGTCTTCGCGGATCTTCCCCGCATGCCCACACTTGGTTCTGAAACCTTCGCCGGCGGCGTGTCGCTTCATGCAGGTGGCGGCGCTTTCAATTCAGCTGTCGCATTCTCGGTTCTGGGCTGGTCCTCCGCCCTGCTCGGCACGCTCCCTGCTGCCCCGTTCGACAAGCCGGTTCTTGATGAGGGACGCGCGCTCGGATTGGATCTGTCGTTATGCCTGCCAGCCCCAGCGGGCTCGGCACCGCAGATCACCGTGGCCATGGCACTTCAAAACGACAGATCATTTCTCAGTCACAAGGCTGGGTCGGCTTTCCCCGTGCTGGATGCAAATGCACCTGTCTGCAGGTCGGTCAGACACCTGCATATCGGAGAGCTCAAGAGCCTGTGCGAAGAGCCCGGGTTGATCGTAACAGCCCGCAAAGCCGGATGGAGTGTTTCTCTTGATTGCGGCTGGGACGACGATCTTCTGCGAAATGGCAACGAGGTTGCCGAATTCATAGCTGCAGTCGATGTCTTTCTTCCAAATGAAAGCGAGTATGCCGCCCTTAGGAGTTCGGGTTTGCCGGAACACTGTTGTGCGGTCACCGTGGTCAAGGAAGGAAGTGCCGGTGCGCGTGCACTGGCAAAGGGCAAGACAATTCACAGGCCGTCCTTTCCAGCGAATGTGGTCGATACGACCGGGGCTGGTGATGCGTTTAATGGTGGTTTCCTGTCGGCCTGGCTTGCGGGGGAAGATTTGGCAACTTGCCTGGAAAACGGCAACCGTTGTGGTGCCATGGCCGTAAAACACGCCGGTGGAACGTCCGGCATGTCGCTGGCGGCACTTCCAAAAAGGTGATCGGACAGCACCTTTCCGACGTGATTATTTGATGTTCTTGCGCACCTGGTTGGGAGTTTTTCCGAACTCGGCCTTATAGGCCTGCGACAGCGATGCAGTGGACAAGAACCCGCATGCGATCGCCACTTCAATCAGGGAAATTCGTGTGTTCGTTATCAGCGTCTGCGCTTTCTTCAAACGGATCTTCTTGTAAAGTTTGGCCGGTGAGGTGTTGAGATAGACCGTGAAGAGACGCTCCAGATGGCGTGCCGAGAGACCGACTTCGACGGCAAGATCCGCCAGACGCAGGGGCTGCTCGATATTGTTTTCCATGATGCGAATGGCTCTTTGCAGCCGTTTCTCGAGAAAATTGGGATTGTAGCTCGTTCCCCTGGGCTGATCTTGGGTGAACCCTCGAATGTTCTCCAACATCAGAAGGCTGGCAATTTCGGCGCACTCCTGCGGACCGAGCACATTCGAAAGGATTCCGACTACCGTTTCCATCGTGTGGCCGTGACCGGCACAGGTCAGAATCGTGCCGCTCACTTCTACAAGTCGCTCGGAAAGCGTCGGATAGGTTCCGATTTCATGCAGCAATTCGATGTCGCGCCAGTGCGTTGTTGCCGGACCTTTCAGCGTTTTGACGGTCTTTACGTATTCACGCGCCGCATCGGAAAGCAGAACGACCGGCTTGCCGCGCTTTTGCATCGCCCTCAGCCGGTTCATCCAACCGCTCGACTGAGTACTCCTACCGCCAACCACAAAAAGACAGTCGCGCAGATACTGATCGCCGATCGCAGGGTTGGCGCGGACAAGCAGCTCCGATGAACTCGTGATCAGGCCGGGCGTGTCAGAGGTGATCTGCCACGAAAACCGGTCGCGGTTCAGCACATCGTTAGCCGCCTTGAGGACTGAAAGGATCGCGGACAGTTCCAGATCGGAAAACCCTGGCTGGACAAATATTTCGAAAACCAGATTTTTGCTGACGTCTTCCCCTTCCAGAGGCGACAAGGGCCAATAGGGCTTGTTCATTTTGTTCACTTTCACGCGCGGCTGCCCCAACTCGCCGCTACACCTTTAATCTGACGCCATGCATTGGGTACTTGCAGCCCAATGTTCTAATAAAACTTCGCCAGAGGATCAAACCCGTCGCGTGGCAGTTCTCGTTCCTGGGTGAGGTCCGCTTCAAAGAACGTAACGTTTATTGTTCGGTCCGTCAGGCAGTCTGATTATCGAATTCTTCAGTGGGATCGGTACAATTTCCTTGAACCGCTTCGCGGTCTTTAGCCTCGCCATGCATCTGCTAAAGCTCTGTCTTCACGAAACTTTGTTTCAGGTTCCTGTCCATGAACCCAGTTTGAATTGGCCACCAACAGCCCGCCTTTTCGGCCGGGCTTTTTTTTGCGGTTGCCCAGCTTGAACTCGCCCTTGTAATCGGCGCACCACAGACCGTTCGCCTCCTGGTTATCACGAAGCTCGGTTCCTCGAGCCTTGTAGCGGCGGCGTTTGCGGCGCTGGACCAAGCCATGACGATCAAGTACGGCATGCACCGTGCTGATCGCAGGAGCCTTGAGCATCGAATACTGCCGGATCAGCTTGTCACGGATCTTCGGCGCACCCCAGGAGGGGTACTCGCGCTTGAGACCCAGGATGCAGCGCTCGATCTGAAAAGGCAGCTTGTTGGCCTGACGATAGGGGCGTCGGCTCCGGTCATTGAGGCCATCCAGGCCGCATTCCTTATACCGGTCAAAAATCTTGCACCCCGTGACGCGGGAGATCCCGAATTCACGGCACAGCGGTGCCATCTTCTCACCTTCAAGAAGACGGGCAACGAAACGAAGGCGTTCATCCATAGGCCTACACTCTTTCCAAGGCATTCGGGCTCCCCCAAATGCGAAATGTGTAAACCATATGCTCGGAATATAGTGTCAGCTATCTATCGATAAGCTCATCTCCCACATCATTGCTTTTTAAACGTTTTTCACACTGTCGAGACTTGCACCCGATTTTCCAATTTTTTGGGCCAACGACCGGCCAATGCTTCAGGGTGTATTGTTGGTCCTTTGTTCTTCACGTTTTTTCCGTTCAACGCGGCTTCCTAATGCCTTATCAATTAATACGTCGGGCATTCTTTCAGTGTTGGTTCATCTTGCGTTAAATGCCAAAAGTGCCGCATCAGCCCTGCCGCAGCTTACCCAGAGCTCCGGAACCGCGTGGCACAGACTTTGAATGTAAGTGTAGAGCATTCCACCTTCATTGCTCTTGAGGTCGCCAAACGCGAGTTCGGTCAGCCATTGGCCGACAAAGTCGCGCCACTCATAAAGGTCGACGCGACTTGCGCCAGCTACAAGGCAAACTCTGACGGCCTCTTCGATTGACACAGGGAATTGCGCGTCCTTCAAGTACCGACGAACCATTATTCTCAATTCGTCTGCCGATTCAGACCACCAAAATTGCGATTCACTTCCTTGTTGTTTCGTTGCTGCTTGAAACCGCGTGACGAGAATATCGATTCTAATCCACGACCCCACGTCGATACGCAAATGTGCGCCAATCGTTAGGAAATCGGCTCCGTCAGCAGCAACTCTTGTATCAAGGTTTGGAACGCCTAGCCCCTTCATGGATCGCCAGTGCAGATCGGACTATCAGAAAAGTCATCTGAACCAATTTGTTGTAACGCGCGCGCACTGATTGGCATTCCGTGTAGTTCGGCCGTTCCTGGACGTGAAAAGTGAAACGATCGGATTCGGTGGCATTGGTCGCCAGTTCAAAGGTCGGCAGCGACCCGAAATCCTGTGTTCGACGCCGAATTGTCCGGTTCGCTCGGTGTGCGTGAATGTACGTGGTACCGGTCACAGTAGCTGACGTGACAGAGGAAGGATCCGCCGCGCTGGATGCGCGCGTAGCCATCGGTGGGACCGGTTGGATTGCCTTCGGGTATGCGACTGGGAGGCGGCCGCGACCCGTAGAAATCCGACACCCACTCCCAAACGTTTCCGGTCATGTTGTAAAGCCCGTAGCCATTTGGCGAGAAGCTCTTAACCGGGGCGGTGCCTATGAAACCATCCTCACAGGTGTTCTCGTACGGGAAACTTCCTTGCCAGACATTCATTGCATGACCGCTGGACGGCACCAATTTATTGCCCCATGGAAACTTTTTCCGTTTTAATCCGCCCCGCGCTGCAAATTCCCACTCCGCTTCCCGTGCCAAGCGCTGCCCTGCCCAAGTGGCGTAGGCCAATGCATCATACCAGCACAAATGCACAGCCGGATGATCGGCCCTCTCACGCCAGGAACTTCCAGGTCCTTCCGGTGCGCACCAGCTCGCGCCCGCGACACGACGCCACCACGGCAAGCCTGGCGGGTGCTGAGGATATCTTTTCAGATCTCCTAGGAACAGTTGGAAAACGAAACTCCAACCCTCCCGTTCGGCAACCGTGCGATAACCCGTGGCTTTGACGAAACGCGCATAGTCTGCATTTGTGACAGCGACCGGCGAGATCAGGAAATCGTCGACCCTTACTTTGCGGAATGGGCTGTCGAGGTCTTCGGCATGTGTCGATTTCCGAGTCCCCATCTCGTAGACACCGCCGGAGATCGTAACAAGACGCGACCGAAGTTCCTCGCGAACATCCGGCGCAGCCGCCGGCACCGACATGGCGTACAAATGGTGCGATTGCGCGTCGGCCGTTGAGGTCCTTAGACCAGAGCAGCAGGATTTGACCCTGGGTTTCAATAACATGATCAGTATTCTGTCTGCAATGAATCCATGAAGAACAGCTATTCGACCGCGCCGTTTGATCTCAGCGGGCTTGTGCCGCCCAGTTTCGAGTATGGTACTGGCTTGCGATACGCCACTCCCGCAACTGGTCAAGGAATTGACGCTTGATCTCAACTGATCCCGGATCATTCCAGAGGTCGGTGTTTTCTTCCGGGTCGGCTTTCAGATTGAAGAGCTGACCGTAGCTTTCGCCGAGAAAATGGACCAGTTTCCAATCCTCGCTCCGGACCATTGTCATGAAGTCATTGTCACGAAAATTGCCGTCGCGTGCCTGCTCACAATAGACATATTCCCGCCCTTGCCACGTATCACCCGCCAGTGCCGCGCCGACGCTTCGGCACTCCAGTGTACCCGGAACCTCGATACCCGCATATTCAAAGAGAGCCGGCACGATGTCGAATTGCTGCATCTGCCCCGCAATTCGTTGACCAGAAATTGCCCGTCCTGGAGCCCAGACGATCATGGGCACTCTGGTCACCTGATCGTACATTGTCCATTTGTGCCCAAGGCCATGATCACCGAGGCAGTCACCGTGGTCTGATGTGAAAACGACGATTGCATTTTCCAGGTAACCGTTGCGCTCCAAGGCATCGAGTATTTCGCCGATCTGCTCATCGATCAACGAGACATTGCCGAGGTAATACGCCCGTTGCAATTGGCGTTGCTCGTCGGTTGGGTCGATAAGTTGCACCACGGAGTCGTGATCGTGCTGAGAATCGTGGATGCGTTTTCGTTTCAATGGTTCCGGCTGTTCAGCAAGCGCTGACGGGACGACTTTCGCGATATCCAGATCCTTGTTCAAGTATTTGTCGCTAAATCGCTTCGGAGGATCGAATGGCGGATGAGGTCCGGGGAATCCGATTTGCAGAAACAGGGGCTCGGCGGGCGGATAATCCTTCTGCCAACCGTCGCGCGGATAGCTCTCGATCCACCATTTAGCGAGCTTCCCGACGAACATATCCGATTGCATGTCCTCGTCGAGTTCCCAGTCGAATGCGCCCATGCGCTGACGATAGTCGGAACGCTGGCGGTAAAGTTCCCGCTGTTGTTTTGTCAGCCCCCGCGCCGCCAGGGCCCTGTCCCATTCGTCGAAGTAATATCGCCCTTCCTTGTATCGGTCCTTGTTCTCGACGTTGTAACGTTCGTGAAAACCAGCCGGTGTGTCGAAGGGCCAAGTGTGCATCTTGCCGATGTTGACACAGCGGTAACCGGCGGCTGCAAAGTCTTCGACCCAGGTTCTCGTCCAGCGGTCAGCGTTCCTCAGGATTCCGGTTGTGTGCGGATAATATCCGGTGAACAAACTGGCGCGGGACGGAACGCACGACGCGCCGGTCACGAAACAGGAATCGAAGCTGGCTCCTTCAGCGGCAAGTCTGTCCAGATTGGGCGTGTGCATGTGGGGGAAGCCAAGTGCGTTGATAGTGTCGTAGCGCTGCTGGTCCGTAATGATGAAAATTATGTTGGGCTGGGCCGATGCCATCAACACATCCTTTCAATAGGTATTGGTGTCGGTCGGACGACTGGAAAGTCACCGCGAGCGATCAAAGCGTGCCACCCGTGACACATGTCGACAAGTTAAATTGCGTGCCATTGATATAACATATTGGAATATGAGCGGATCGGCGGCTTCGGTTTGCATTTATTCTATTGGCAGGACCACATTCTCCTCGATCATGCGGGCACCGGTCGTTCGCAGTTCTTCGATAAGCAAGCGCGCAGCAGCGGAGAGGAAGCCAGTCCGCCGTGTCGTAATGCCTACGCTTCGCGTCAGTGTTAATTCCGGAATTGGAAGAGCAACCAACCCACTCAGCCTGCTGTCACCGATGATCTGCGTGGGATGCCATCCGATCAAGTCGCTGTTCTGAATGGCACCTGTTGCGAAGAGAGTTGAATCCGACACGAATTTTGGCCTCGGCGGCTCCTGGTTGGCAGCCAGGAAAAACGCCTCAAGCCGCTGACGTCCAGGATTTTCCACCTCGGGCAGTATCCAGTCGTAGTCTAGGGTGTCACTGACCGCCAGATGTTCTTTCGACGTGAGAGGATGATCAACGCGCACAGTCGGATGGATCTGGTCGCGATAGAGCGGCTCGTGCACGAGCCGCGGTTCCGGCGTGCCTTGTGGCACCATGGAAACACCTATGTCCAGTTTACCTTGGACAAGATCGGGCATGATGTGGTCAAACAATTCCCCGACGACCTGCACTTCCGTATCGGGGCTCTTTTCAGACAGCGCCACGCAAGCACGCGACAGGAGGTGCAGTCGCATGCTGGAGCCGGCTCCGACGAAGACCTTTCCGCTTGCACCGGTTTTCATCGCCTCAATCGATTGCCTGGCTTGCTGCACCTCCTCGTTGATCAAACTGGCATGCGCGTAAAGAAGCTCGCCGTATTCTGTCGGGCTGATACCGCGCGGCAACCGGTCAAGAAGTTTTATGCCGAGTTCGACCTCCAACCGCTGAAGCGACTTACTCAACGCCGGCTGCGTTACATTCAGCTTTTCTGCGGCCCGGGCGAGACTTCGGCACTCGACAGCAGCGATGAAATAGCGAAGGCGTACGAGATCCATTTTGCCTCTCCTGACATGACTAATAGTTATTGAATTAGGCTCAAATTGAACTTGTAGTCAATCATTGGCGATGTCAGCATTTGCCTAATCGAGCGTAAAAGGCTGCGAAAATGGTCAGCCAGGGTGAGGTGTGATGCGTGCGGTATTTGTCCTGTTTGATACGTTGAATCGGCTTGCAATTCAGCCGTATGGCGGCACCTTGGACACACCCAATTTTCAGCGCCTGGCGCGCCGTGCCGTAACCTTCGATCGTCATTACGCAGGAAGCCTGCCTTGCATCCCTGCGAGGCGCGACATTCAAACAGGCCGGCTGAATTTCATGCACCGTTCGTGGGGGCCGCTCGAGCCGTACGACAATTCATTTGCCCAATGCCTGAGCCGACATGGCGTCTATACCCATTTGGTGACCGACCACGATCACTATTTCGAAGACGGCGGATCAGGGTATGTCACCAAATATGACAGCTGGGACTTTGTCCGTGGACAGGCCAGCGATAAATGGGCGCCGATCGTGGCTCCACCGCTCTGCCGCTATTCTGACACTTATGACGACAGGCACTACGAACTAAGCAAACTGCCGCTAGGCAGTACGACCTACACGGAAGGAAGCTCCCCTTACGTGGCA
>NZ_JAILWL010000187.1 GCF_025698965.1 Roseibium sp. | reverse complement strand
CGAGCTTCACGAAGCGTTGGCCGGGGCGCTTGAAACACAACAAAGCCAGGAAGCGGCGGCGCAGCTGGACTCCCTGTTGGCCTACACCAAGGAATTGGCAGCGCAACGCCGGAAGCCCAAGGATTCCTGACAAGTGTACGAAGCCGGACAGGTCCGGTCGCACGTTTCCCGGTTATGAAAACACTCGTGGCAGCGACGTTGAGCTAACTTACAGTTGAAGCGCGTTGCCGTTCAATTGCCTATTTTTGTGAGCAGGGTGACATCGGTTTCATTCTGGGAGGGTGCGGTATGCCCGCCGACCGACTTGACCTGCCGTCAAACTACACCGCCGTGCACGTTGTTGGAGTGACACGCGGTGCCAACAAGATCAGGCCAACCGTTTATTTCGCGACCGGATCACATTTCACCCAGTCGCACAAAACCAAAGACAATATCGGCTATCACCCGCCACCTGGAAATCATCTGTTTTTTGGGAATGTCAGCGCGTCGGAGCTTGACCGTCTCAGAGCAGACGCGCGTGCCGGCAATGGTAACAAGGAGCCGAACAGGCAGGCCTGGGCCTATTATCAGAGCCTTTTGGCCAATTATACCGACGGTACGGGTCGCGCCTGTCAGGTTCTGCCGCCGCCGTTGTCTCAAAGGCGAAGCGGCCTTGTGCTGCTGGAAGTAACAACCGACTGGCTTCATCGCTCCCGATCCGCGCTTGAACCGGTTTCTTACCGGGATGCGGTTCAACTCGTTCGCAGTATCCGCAGCCGGTCGACCCTGAAGCTCGGGCCGCACCAGGAAACCGGTGAGCATTATTTCGCCGATAAACCGCCTGAGTGACCGTCTTTGACATAAGGCAATTTCGTAATTATACAGCGTATAATAAATGAGGAGCCTGACATGCCCACGGGACACGTGATGATGGCAATGACTCTCGACGGATTTGTTGCCCGCAAAGACCACACAATCGACTGGCTCATGAAGCAGGAAACGCAAGGCGAAGACTACGGCTTTGAAGAATTCATGAGCGGGATCGATGTGATCGTGATGGGGTCGGGTTCGTTCAGAACCGTTCTCGGATTTAATGAGTGGGCGTATAACAAGCCTGTCATAGTTCTCAGCCGGTCGCTTAATGACAGCGATGTTCCGGAGCATTTGAAGGACAAGGTCAAGCTCAGCCGGTTGGATCCGGATACCCTGATGAGTGAATTGTCGCGGCAAGGTATCAATCGTGTCTATGTAGACGGTGCTGCCGTCGTTCAGACCTTTCTTCGGGCAGGCTATATTGAAGATATGAAGGTCACTCTCATACCAATCCTGATCGGAAGCGGTATCAGATTGTTCGGTGACCTGGATAAGGATATGGACCTGCGTCTTGATGGCGTGCGCGAATTCAAATCGGGGCTTGTCGATTTGCGCTATCGGGTGATTTGAATGGCCGAGCGCAGGAGATTCGCGGGACGACCAGAGAAAACCGCGCACAAACTTTCAAGCAAAATCATTCTGGAAGCAGCGTTGTCGATCGCTCGAAACGAGGGAGTAGAGGCGATCTCCTTCAGGCGGCTGTCACAGGACTTAAAGGTAACGGCAATGGCCGTCAGCTACCATGTCGGCGGACGGCACAAGATGCTGACGGATCTTGTGGCGCTTGCCTTTCGGGGTCTGGTTGGAGATCACATTGAGGAGAAACCCGAAGCGAACCTTCGTCGTCTTTTGAGCGACTATTGCCACCGTGCCTTGCAATACAGCAGTCTGGTGCGGGCGATGCTGGTCGATCCTTCCTTGATGAGTTCGGACATCAAAGCCCTCACGCAGGAAATTCGCGAAAACACACGACGCCTCAATAACGGAGATGAGGGTGATGTGCTCCTCAACCTCCTGGTGGATTACACCCACGGCTTTGTCTTTGCCGCTGCCGCAGCTCCACGCGAACAATCACCAGCAGATGAGGAATTCTTGCGCAGCCTCGACTGGGTTCTTGCAAAGGCTGCACCCTGATCGCGAGGAAACGAGTCGCTCCGGTGATCGAAAAACGTAGTGTGTTGTCGCGACGTACTTTATGTTTTTCAATGAGTTACGTTGCAAATTTGCGTCATATGCTCCTAAAGTATAATATAGACTAAAGTCGAAGTTCGAATCCTTCGACTGAGGAGGCGCTTTGCCCGATCGCCAAGCTGTCTCTTGTCACTTATGGAGCGTGCAAAATGAAATTCTGGAGCTTTGCCTTTGTTGCTCTCGTCCTTGTCGGCGTTGCCGCTGCCAAGGCAACGAACCCAAGCCAGTCTCTGACCGAAACCAAGACATTTTCCGGTCATCCGGTTACGACCCTGCACACGCCGGTGACGCCTTAAGGTCACAGAGGTCTTGGCGTTATTGCTCTGAGACGAGTTCCCGAGCTCGTTTTGCCTCTGCGCGAATGGCGGAAGCGAAGAGGGTGACGTCAATAGATGTCGCCGCGAACAGAACGCCCAGTTCCACACATCTTTTCATGAAATCCATGTTGGTGCTCAGGATGCCCGGCGCCTTCCCGGCGTCTTTGATGCGTATGAGTGCGTCCTCAATTGCTGCAACGACATCCGGATGCATGGGCTGGCCGATATGTCCCATATCGGCGGCAAGGTCGGCAGGTCCGACAAAGACACCATCCACCCCCTCAACGGTCAGGATTTCGTCAAGCGCCGCGAGCCCGGCCCGGTTTTCGACCTGCACCAGCAAACAGATCTCCCGATCCGCCGTGGTGAGATAATCACCGATTGCGGCAAATCTCGAAGCCCGCGCCAGGGCCGAACCGACCCCACGAACACCTTCCGGCGGATAACGGACGGCGGCCACCAGGGCTTCCGCCTGCTCTTTGCTCTCGACCATCGGTATCAGCAGGGACTGGGCTCCGGCGTCCAGAAACTGCTTGATCATCCATGTCTCGCCAATGGGCAGTCGCACGACCGGCCGACTGTCGGAGGCCTCGATCACTTTCAGCTGCGCCATCATGGAACGAAGGTCGTTCGGGGCGTGTTCGCAATCGATCAGGAGCCAATCGAAACCCGCTGATGCCGTGATCTCGGCGACATAAGGATCCGCGAGGCCGACCCAGCAGCCCGTCTGTACACGGCCTTCCAGAAGGTTGGCTTTGAAGAGGTTCTTGGGAGCCGGCATTTTGGGACTCGCTTAAGGTCTGGTGAGATTGAGGTTTCGGTCGTGGCGCGTGTCTGATTTCTGGTCCGAATCTCACCAGACCCTAGTTAAAGGAACAGGACACGGCCCCGAATGGGCCGAAATCGGCAGCGATCTGGCTGCCCGGCGTGCATTCGATTGGCCGGATGAAGGATCCGGACAGAACAATTTGCCCGGCCTCGATCGTCTGACCGTAATCTGCCATGCGGCGAGCCAGCCAGACAACGCTTTCAATGGGATCGTTGAGGACACCTGCGCCAAGCCCGGTTTCTTCCACTTCACCGTTCCTGGAGACAATTGCACCGGTCCAGCGAAGGTCGAAATCACCTGGCGCATGACGTTCATTGCCCAGAACAAGCCCGGCGTTTGCGGCATTGTCGGCTATTGTATCGAACACTTTTCTCGTTTTGCCAGTTTCCGGATCAGCGCGGTGGATGCGCGTGTCCAGGATTTCCAGGCTCGGGCAGACACATTTGGTAGCGCCCAGCACGTCCTGTCTGGACACTTTGGAACCGCCCAGAGCCGATTTCATGACGAAGGCGATTTCAGCCTCAACACGGGGCTGGATGAACCGGCCTTCGGGAATGGTTCCGCCATTTTCAAAGAGCATGTCGTCAAACAGCATGCCGCTGTCAGGAATGTCGATCTTGAGTGCGTCCTGCATCGCATTGGACGTGAGGCCGATCTTCCAGCCGATGACCTTGCGCCCGGCTTCAAGTTTCAGGTGCGTCAAGGCGTTCTGGATTGCGTAGGCGTCATTCATATCCAGGCCGGGATAGCGCAGGGACAGGAGGCCGATCTGCGTTCGATCCCGTTCAGCGTTGTGAAGATCTTGTGCCGCCTGACCAATCTCATGAGCCGTCAAGGTCATGCTTCATCCTCCACGCCATTGCGCAGGATGCCGATACCCTCGACTTCGATTTCAACAACGTCGCCAGGCTTGAGGTAGCGCGGCGGGTCGAAGCGGGCTCCTGCGCCGGTTGGCGTGCCCGTGACAATGATATCCCCGGGCTGAAGGGTCATGAAGGTCGAGATATAGGCAATCTCCTCGCGGATGGGGAACATCATCCGTTTCAGGTAATCGTCCTGACGGACCTCGCCGTTGACGCGGGTGATGAGGCGGGCCTCATCCAGCTGCGCGGCGTCACTGAAGGGTACCAACCATGGTCCCATGGCTCCGGACTTGTCCCAGTTCTTGCCCTGGGTGACATTGAATTTCGCATGCCGGACCCAGTCGCGGATAGTGCCTTCGTTGCACAGGGTCAGAGCTGCGATATGGTCATAGGCGTCTTCCGCCCTGATCCGCCTTCCGCTCTTGCCGATGACAATGGCGACCTCACCTTCATAGTCCAGGGTGTGGTTTTCAGGTGGCCGGATCAGAGGTTGTCCATGACCGGTAAATCCACTGGCGAAGCGGGGGAAGAGCGACATGTATTTCGGCTGCGCGCTGCCGTCCTTGTATTCCGCGTTGCGGTCTGGAAAATTCACGCCCACGCACACAATGCGCTGTGCGTTCGGCAGAACCATTTCGAAAGTAAAATCGGAGTGGGTGACCTGTTTGTCCCTAGCAGCTGTTGCCAGTGCCTTCAGACCGTCACCGGCCACGGCATCAAGGAGTGTCGGCCACTGTGGAAACTCCGGCGACAGGGCAATCATGCCGTCTTCGGCCACAGCGCCATAAAAGGTCTGACCACCGGCTGCGTAAGTTGCGAATTTCATCGAAGTTTTCTCCAGACGTCCTGAATGACTTCCGCCGCTTCAAGGACATCCTCCCGGGTGGTGTCGAATTGTCCGACCTGGAACCGGATGATCTTGCGTCCCTGAAAAGCGCCCTGGGTCAGGTAGATGCGGCCGTCGTCGTTAAGCGCATCGACAAGACGCTGCTGAGCCGCATCGTCTCCGGGACAGCGGAATGAAAACAAGCTGAGCACAGGCTCGGTGACGATTTCAAAACCGTCCATCGCACGAATTTTCTCGCAAATTTCCCGTGACCAGGCGACATGGTTGCGAATGCGTTGCCGCAGACAGTCCAGACCGTAGGACCGTATCAGGAACCAGATCTTGAGCGCTCGAAACCGGCGGCCGAGCGGGATTGTCCATTCCGAATAATTGGTGACGGCATCGCCCGAGGTCTTGAGATATTCCGGTTCGATTTTCAGCGTGTTGAGCTGAGGCTCCGGGTCGGACAGGAATTGCACGGAACAATCGAACTGCGCGCCTAGCCATTTGTGGGGATTGAAGACAATGCTGTCGTAACCTTCGACACCCATCCAGAAGTCGGATCGGAATTCCGGGCAGATCATGGCTGCCCCTGCCCAGGCAGCGTCCAGATGGGTGTATAGATTTTCCTGCCGCGCCACTTCCAGGACAGGACCTAGCTCGTCCGAACCGCCGACGCCTGTCCCACCTGTCACCGCAATGACGCCCGCGGGAATGTGACCGGCCGCCCGATCGGCGGCGATTGCCTCTTTCAAGGCGTTTATATCGAGGGAATGTCTGGGGCCGGAGGCGGGGAGTTTGCGCAGATTTTCCTGCCCGATACCGGCCACCCAGCATGCCCGGTCTATGGAACTGTGAACCTGATCGGAACAGTAGATACGCAAATTGCCCTTGCCGAAGAGGCCCTGCCTGTTGCCGGTATAGCCCGTCGCCCGCTCGCGCATGGTGAGAACCGCCGACAATGTCGCGGAGGAGGCGCTGTCCTGAATGACCCCGGTATAACCGTTCGGCAGCTCCAGCGCCTGGCGCAACCAGTCGATCATTACGCCTTCGACCTCTGTCGCCGCCGGTGAGGTTTGCCAGAGCATGCATTGGGCGGCGATAGTCGTTACCAGCATTTCCGCCAGCATGGACGGCGGGGCGGCATTTGCAGGAAAGTAAGCGAAGAAACGCGGGTGCTGCCAATGGGTGATGCCGGGCATTACGATGCGTTCGAAATCGGCGAGGACCGTTTCCATTTTCTCCGCACCTTCCGGGGGTGTGCAGGGCAGCTGTGCTGCAATTTCACCCGGCTTTGTCTGTGCACGCACCGGCCGGTCGGACAGGGTCTTGTGATAGTCCGCCGACCAGTCGGCTATGTGCTTGCCCCAATGGGCGAATTCATCCCAATCCATGCGTCACTCCCAGCACCGGTTCCCGACGAGCATCGTCTGTTGCAGCACTGAGGCATCTTTCGGGACCGATGTCACTGCATATGCTGTTCATGGTGCAACAATCGGCTGGGCAGCCAGATCGGCTTCGCGGATGCCCGTCCCTTCAAACAGAGATCCTTCTTCAAACCAGCTTTTTGGTGCCGGTGCGCCCCAAAGGGTCTGGCGTTGTGGGTCTTTCAGGTCCCATTTGATCGGCTCAAGGTCGGGGTCGACGGTTTGATAGTCGGAGCAGTAGATCTCGATCCGGTGACCGTCCGGGTCGCGAATGTAAAGAAAAAAGGCGTTGGAGATACCGTGGCGACCGGGTCCGCGCTCGATGTTTGAGACCCAACCGGTGGTCGACATCAGATCAAGCAGGTCGATTATGTTGAGCGGCGTCGGAACCCAGAACGCCGTGTGATGCAATCGCGGACCTTTGCCATTTGTGAAGGCAATGTCATGAACACCACCCTTACGGTGCGTCCAGGCGGCCCACAGTCGTCCGGTTTCCTCATCTTCGGTATATTCCGTCACGCGGAAACCCAGTTCGTTGTAAAAGGCAACGGACTGGTCGACATTCGGTGAAAAGCAGTTGAAGTGGTCGATCCGCAGCGGTTTGACGCCACGATAAAGAGCATATTGCTGATGGATCGGTGGCAGCCGGTCCATCTTGCTATAGAATTCGAGCGGAATGCCGTGCGGGTCGCGGGTCCAGAAAGTCCGTTGTTGATGGGGGCGTTCCACCCATTCAACCGGCAGATCCCTCGCTTTGAAGAAATGCGCAGCCTTGTCGAGATTCTCCTCGTCAAAGACCTTGAAGCCGAGATCCCGTGCGCAAGGCTTTTCGCCTTTCCTGAGTACGATGCAATGGTGACCTCGTTCCTCCATGGCACGCAGATAAAGTGCCTCCGGGGTCTCGTCCGTGACCTGAAGCCCAAGCGTGTCGACATAAAACGCCCGACTTTTCGCCAGGTCGGTGACGACCAGTTCCACATGACTGAGCCGGACGATGTTGAAAGGCGGATAGAGATTGGGTGCGGGGATTGGCATCGGATCGGATTTCCTGCGGGTTGTTATTCGACAGGGAAGATGACGTTGGTCTGGCCCGTGCCGGAGCTTGGAAAATACTCTGTCACAACTTCACATTTGGCTGCGTAATTGTCCCAGCCAAGCGCCCCGTAAAGCATCGCTGTGTCGTGCATGGAGCCTTCGCCACAGCAATATTCGGCGTATTCGGGAAGCATCTTGAGAAAAGTGGCATGATCACCGTTCTTCCACATGTCCAGAACGTGCAGATCCACTTGTCGATTGAATTCAGAGGAAATTGTGAATGTGCCGTTGTTGGCGGCGTAGTCCTTGTTTGCCCAGATCTTGTGAGAAAGTGACCCTGACGCCACCAGCAGGACTTTTTCGTCGCTTGCTTCCACGGCATCGCGGATGGCCTCTCCGATGGATCGGCTTTCTGCGTGATCGTGGACTGTGCACCAGGCGGCGACAGAGACCACTTTCATCTCGTGCTCGCGGCTCATGAAACGCATCGGAACAAGCGTGCCGTATTCCAGTTCAAGACTGTCGAGATGATGAGAAAGCGTGTGCGTGCCCTTGTCCATCGCAGCTTTGGCGATGGCATCCCCAAGCTCCGGATTGCCTTGATAGCTGTAAGGCAGGTTCTGAATGAAATGTGGAAACTCGTTGGAGGTGAAAAGGCCTTCGAACCTTTTGTTTGCGTTGATATGAAAGCCTGCATTGACGACCCAGTGCGTGTCGCAGACAACGATTGTTGTGGCCCCGAGCGCCTTGGCCCGGCGGGCAATTTCGTAATGACCTTCGATGGCCGGCTGGCGTTTGCCTTCGACCGGCCCGGGCTGCTCCGACATCAGCATGGTCGGAACATGCGTTACTTTTGCTGCTAGAACGATTTCACCCATTCTTTCCTCCCAAATTCACAAGTTGCGGTTTTCCGCGATTACAGCGCACCGAGGCGCGGGATCGCGTGTTGGCCTGTGGCAAAGGCAATGTTCTTCTGCTCCATGTAGAATTCGAACGACCAGTCACCGCCGTCACGGCCAATTCCACTTGCCTTCACGCCGCCAAAGGGTGTCGGCAGGTGGCGGACATTTTCTGAATTCACCCAGATCATTCCCGCTTCCAGGCGGTCGGTGAAGCGCATTGCGCGCGTCAGGTCATTGGTCCAGACATATCCAGTCAGGCCATAGTCGACATCGTTCGCAACCCGGAGGGCTTCATCTTCCGTCTTGAAGCGGATACTGGTCAGGACCGGTCCGAAGATTTCTTCCTGAGCAATGTTCATTTGGTTGCTGGCCCCGGTGAACAGTGTCGGGCGAACGAAGTATCCTTCGCTTCCTACGCGTGTCCCGCCGGCAGCGATGGTCGCACCGTCTTCCAGCGCAATGCCGAAATAGCTTGTGACCTTATCAAAATGAGTCTTGTGAATGAGCGGGCCGATTTCAGTCCCCGGATCAAGCGGATGTCCAACCCGGATGGCGTTGACCCGCTCGACAAGCCTTGCTTCGAATTCATCTGCAATCGTGTCTTGAACCAGAAGTCTGGAAGAAGAGGTGCATCGTTCGCCATTGAGCGAATAGATCATGAAAATCGCGGCGTCGAGAGCCCGGTCCAGATCTGCATCGTCGAAGACGATGACCGGGTTCTTGCCTCCGAGTTCAAAGTGGACGCGCTTGAGGGTGTCGGCACCCTGCTTCATGATCATCGAGCCTGTGCGACTTTCTCCGACAAATGCGATTGCCTTGATGTCCGGATGCTCGGTCATGGCCTTGCCCGCATCTTCGCCAAGCCCGTTGACAAGATTCCAGACACCCTTCGGAAGTCCTGCTTCCTCGGCAATTTCGGCCAGAATGCGCGCCGTCAGCGGAGAGAATTCCGCCGGCTTGTGGACCACCGTGCACCCGGCTGCCAGCGCAGGCGCAATCTTCCAGGTCGATAACATGAACGGTGTGTTCCATGGAGTGATCACCCCGACAGGACCGATGGGTACGCGAGTGGTGACATTCATCAAGGTTGCGGAGGGCAGTGACTGGCCGTCACGGGCGGAAGGGGCCCTGTCTGCAAAGAAGCGGAAGTTTTCCGCGCCTCGCAAAGCGGCCTTGGACATGAAACGGAGGGCCTGACCAGTGTCCCAACATTCGCATAGTGCTATTTCCTCGGCCCGTTCGACAATCCCGTCGGCGATCCTGTGCAGGATTTTTTTCCGTTCCGTGGCGGCCAGGTCTCGCCAGGCGGGGAAGGCTTCCCTTGCGGCCTTGGCTGCCGCATCGATGTCGGCTGCGCCGCCTTTTGCAACATCGCAGATCAGTGTCTCGTCCACCGGCGAGTGCGTCTGGAAGGTTTCACCGGAAAGAGCAGGCCTGGCCTCGCCTCCGATCTGGTTCAGGACGCCGGTGGCCCGGAAACGCTCCAGATAGCTGCTCAGTTTTTGAATGTTGGCGTCAAGTTCCGACATGGGTCAGGCGTCTCCCAGGTGATCGCGAATGGTTCCTGTTTTGGGCGAGAGCTCCGGGTCGATGTCCCTCATTTCCAAAGACAGAGCGAGCGAACTCGTTTTCAGAACCGGTTCCAGATAGGTTTTTGCAGCATCAAACAGTCTTTGAGCCGCGTCCTGCTTCACTTGCTCAGACCGGCCGGCCCGAAGGCGAACTGAAATATCGATGAAGCTGTGTTTCGAATTGCCATCGGCAATGGCGTAGTGGTCCGCCTTCAGTGCTCGAACGCGGATGCCGGGCATCGGAAAAGCGGCAATCGTTGAGGCTTCCACCCGCAGATGCTCACACAGGGCTTGAATGTCGATCCGCTCTTCCAGATTGGCGGAGAATTCCAATGAAATGTGTGGCATGGGATTTCCTTAACAACACAATATTTGCTATGTTAAATATATTGAGTCGAAATTGTCAAACTTTTTGTGTGAAATAATGCCTGAATTCGATATGAGCTAAGAATGACTGACACGCCAGAAACCCATACCGACCGAAAGCTGCCGCCAACCAAACGCTCCATTCCTATCGCCCTTATCCGTGCGCGTGAAAAAGTCATGGGGCCGATCCGGGACATGTTGGCCGATACGGGCATCACCGAACAGCAATGGCGCATTCTGAGGGTACTGGAAGAGTTTGGTCCGCTGGATGCGTCAACACTCGCAGACAGGGCCTGCCTTCTTCTTCCAAGTCAGACGCGCATCGTTCAAACGTTGTCGGAAAAAGGATTGGTCACCCGCAATGCGGATGACCGGGACCGACGGAAACAGACAGTCGCCATCACCGAAGCCGGAAAGTCGATCATCTACGATAATCTAGAAGAGGCCGAAGCGATCGTCGCGCATATGGAAAAAGTGATCGGCCGGGAAAAGCTGAACCAGCTGCTTGATATTCTGGAAGACTTTCAAAACCTGTGACTGGCAAGACCGGCGTGAGCGTACCACACGGTGATTACCCGTTTTGCGCAAAGGGTAACCATCTTTGCTTCCGATAACCGCTGCGAGGTTTTCTGCGAAGCTTCCACACGTCACTCTTTTTAAGGCCAAGGTCTTCAATTGTTGCGAATCCTGCCGGTCCGACGCATAGGACCTTGCTGCTGGAGCCGAGGTTTTCTTCTAAAAAAAGAATGTTACCTTCTTCGCTCTGTTCCTCAGTCCAGATTACGGTTTTCAGCAAGACCCAGTATGTCCGGCCGCAATATTGTGCTTCGTAATAGCCTTTCCTCGGCGCGGCTAGGATTTCATGCAGTCCGGTCGGACTGCCGTTGGGAACTTGGGCGCGAATGTAAACGTCACTTTGCGCGCTGGCATAACCGGTCAACCTGAAGCTGAGCAAGGCAAACACCGCCAAAACTGCCGACAGGCGTGCCGGAATTACAAAATACGTTAGATAATGGTCCGGCTTTCGAGAGCTGTTCAGGAATTTGTTTTCAGGATTCATTTTCATTCTAATCATTTACCCAATCGGTACGACGACCCGGGTGTCGTTCCTTCCATTCAGAACATCCGGTTCAGCCGGCTTGGTGTGCGGTCGAGGTGAAATGATGCCCCGGCTGTATGATTTCGCTGTTGCTCCTCCTTTCTAATGTTTCTGAATATTTCCGGATGTGTCTAAATGTTTCTAAGTCATTGATAATGAAAAGATTTTACTAGAATTGGCAGTTGCGT
>NZ_JAILWL010000186.1 GCF_025698965.1 Roseibium sp. | reverse complement strand
CGCTCTCCCATCGTGGGTTATAGTTGAAGCAAATGGAACGATGGCGCACAAGATTCCACGCTCTTTGCGCGCAATCAAGCTTCTCCCAACGACACATTTCGACCTTTGCTGCAAAAAGGCGATGTTTTTGCAATATTACTACATATTGAGGAAAATTATTCCGCCAATTTAAAGGGTCGTCAAATATTCTAGTGCCGGTGCGAGAAATTATATTTCAAAGCTAGCGGCAAAATCGATACTTTCCGCTATAGGCCAGATAAGTGCCCGTATTCGGATTAAACGATTTGAACTTATGGGAGCAGTAAGCCACCCATTGCCGCGTGAACGGAGCCAGTCCGTTTTTCGTGTATGGCACGCGCTGAGGTTGCCCGACATATCTGGGCGGCGCTACATACCGACGAGGTGCAACATAGCGCGGCGGTGCGACATAGACACGCGACCGCTTGGGATACGCACAAGACCGATATGGATAGGCGCGCCTATCGTAAGGGTTGCAATAGTAAGGTGGTCCGTAGGGACGGAAGGGGGGTCCGGCAAACCCGAGTGGCGCATACCCGTAGTAAAATCCGCCTCGGTATCCGCGATAGCCTCCAGTGCCGAATGAAAAACCGACGCCACTGCCGCCGAAATAGATGCCATCGGCGCGCGCAGTTCCAGCACCAGTCAGGGTCGCAACGCTTGCCGTTGCCACGGTAAGCAGCGCCGCCAAAGCACATGACTTTGTGATTTTCCGAAGCTTGCTATCTCCGGAGCGACCCTTGATCAAATCAAACATACTGCCGTCTCCTGCCGTCCCAACCGGGCGGCGCCAGGTGATTGGCCCTGTCCACTGCTTTTGATCATATCTCAAAACACCCGGAAAATCTCGCAGTGTCCGATCAATTATGCGCGGTCGCAGCTTTCATCGTGCTTGCACGGTCCCCTGCCGACCAGTAAACCGGGCGCCGATCCAACGTTTTGACGATAACGAAAAGGCCCCAATGGCACCGCCTCTGCTGACACTTCGCGACATTCATCTGACCTTTGGCGGCACTCCGCTTTTGACCGGTGCTGAGCTGTCGGTTTCGGAAGGCGATCGTCTTTGCCTCGTCGGACGCAACGGCTCGGGAAAATCCACACTTCTCAAAATTGCCGCAGGCCAGATTGAAATGGACAAGGGAGAGCGGTTCTTTCAACCGGGTCGTACCGTGCGATACCTGCCGCAGGACCCGGACCTGTCGCGCTATACCTCCACACTTGAATATGTGAATGAAGGCCTGACTGAAGGCGATGATCCTTATCGGGGTGCCTATTTGCTGGAGGTGCTCGGCCTGAGCGGCAATGAAAGTCCGAGCGAGCTCTCCGGTGGTGAAGCCCGCCGTGCGGCGCTGGCACGCACGCTTGCCCCGGAGCCGGATATCCTCCTTCTGGACGAGCCGACCAACCATCTCGATCTTCCCGCTATCGAATGGCTGGAAGAAGAACTCAAGAGCTTGAAATCGGCTCTCATCCTGATCTCGCACGACCGCCGCTTCCTTGAAAACCTCTCGCGCGCCACCATCTGGATCGATCGGGGTGTTTCGCGGCGCATGGACAAGGGATTTGCCCACTTCGAAGCCTGGCGCGACGAAGTCTTCGAGCAGGAGGAAGTCGACCAGCAGAAGCTCGCCCAGAAGATCAAGCGCGAAGAACACTGGATGACATATGGCGTCACCGCGCGCCGCAAACGCAACATGCGCCGCGTGCGCGAATTGGCTGAACTCAGGAAACAGAAGCGCGAACACCGCGGCCCGCAAGGTACCGCCAAACTGAGCGCCACAGAGGCTGAAGCGTCCGGCAAGCTGGTGATCGAAGCCAAAAACATCTCGAAGACCTATGGCGCGCGCGCCATCGTCAAGGACTTCTCGACGCGCATCCAGCGCGGGGACCGTATCGGATTTGTCGGGCCGAATGGCGCCGGCAAGACGACGTTGCTCAAAATGTTGACAGGCGAACTGACACCCGACACCGGTTCGACCCGGCTCGGCACCAATCTGGAAATGGTGACGCTGGACCAGAAGCGCGAGAATCTCGATCTCAATGACAGCCTGTCATCCACCTTGACGGGCGGACGTGGTGATATGGTCGTCATCGGCTCGGAAACCAAGCACGTCATGTCCTACATGAAGGACTTCCTGTTCTCGCCCGAACAGGCACGGACACCGGTCGGTGCCCTGTCGGGCGGCGAGCGTGCGCGTGCCATGCTTGCCCGCGCGCTGGCGAACAAATCCAACATGATGGTGCTCGACGAACCGACCAACGATCTTGACCTTGAAACGCTGGACCTCCTGCAGGAATTGCTTGCCGACTATCCGGGAACAGCGCTGATCGTTTCCCACGACCGTGACTTTCTCGACCGGGTGGCAACCTCTGTCATCGTTTCGGAAGGCGAAGGTCTTTGGCGCGAATACGCAGGCGGTTACACCGATATGCTGGCCCAGCGCGGCGAAGGCGTCACCGCACGCAAGGCTGAAAAGGCAGCACCGGTCAAAAAAGAAAAAACATCCTCGAACGGCACGATCTCAAAACAACCGCAAAAGTCCAAGCTGACCTTCACACAGCAGCATCTGCTGAAGACACTGCCGGACACGATCGAGCAACTTGAAGCACGGCTCGAGAAACTTCAAAGCGAGATGAACAACCCGGAGCTTTACGCCAAAAATCCGGACAAATTTGCCGAGATCTCCCAGCAAATCACCGAACTGACGACGGAAAAGGATGCCGCGGAAGAACAGTGGCTGGAGCTGGAAATGCTGAACGAGGCAGGTTGACCTACCCTTCCTTCACCTCAGGTCCTTGTAAAACACCGTCGTTGCATCCAGCGATCCGTGGCTGCCATAGGCGTAATTCGGGATGACGCCGACCTTCCGGAAGCCGCAGGTCGGGTAGAGATTTTCGGCCCGATCGCCGGTGACCGTATCGAGGACGAGCAGCCAACGGTCCAAAGACAGGGCCAGGCCGTCGATGGCGGTCATCAGCTTGCGGGCAATTCCCTTGCGGCGGTGGTTCGGATGCACCATCAGTTTGGCGACTTCCGCGCGGTGCAGACCATTGTTCTGGGGTGCCAGAGCCAGCATGACGACACCTGCAATTTCGTCTCCCTCCCGTGCGACCATCAAAAAAGCGTCCCGCGTTTGGAGTTCCGGCAATCGGCTTTCCCAAAAGGCTTCGGCTTTTTCAATGGAAAGCGGCAGGATGAAGCCAATGCCCGCGCCATCTTCCACACAGGCGAGCAGAAGTTCTCCCAGTTGGTTGAGCGATGAGCGAACATCTTCCGGTGACAGCAGGAAAACCGGTGCCTTGGGCTGGAAGCCACAAGCAGCCGAGTTCGATGGATTGGAGTTTGAAGGCGTCATGGTGTGATCACCGTCAGAAGGTAGCGCGCAGGCGCTTTGCCTGAGGCGTGATAGCTGTTGGGAGCGTTGAGGCGAAAGCGCAGAGCGTCGCCGGCTTCCAGATTGAAAACATCCGGGCCAAGCGTGCAGCGCAGCTTGCCATCCAGGAGCACCAGGTGGTGCTCCAGATCCGGAACTGGTGGCGCGTCATAGGAAATTGTTTCACCGGCCGGCAGCATGCCTTCGATCACCGTTCCACGGTAGCCACTGGCCGCTGGGGTAAGCGAGCGCCGTCGAAATCCGGTTTCCGGATCAAGCCAGACGGGTTGCGCATTCTTGGAAACATGCCGTTCGGCACTTTCCGAGACAGCACCAAAGAGTTCGGCCATGGACACGCCAAAAGCGGAGGCCAATTTGCCAAGGACCAATGCCGTCGGGCTGGTGTCTCCGCGCTCGATGCGTGACAGTGTTGCCCGGCTGATGCCGGTTTTTTCCGCCAGATCTTCCAGAGGCCAGTTTTTGGCCCGGCGCAACTCGATAAGCCGCCGGGCAAGGTGCTGTTCAACGTTTGACATTGCAATTTCCCATTAATGAGATTTTTCTCATAAATGGGAAATAGTGATCTTACAAGTACCCTGGTCCGAATTGGCTACAATCAAACCCTGGAGAAAACAGCGCTGGCGTTGACGCCGCCGAAACCGAAACCATTGGTCAGGATATGATTGACCTCGCGGGCAATCGCCTTTCCGGAGACCATTTCGAACCTGGTCATCCCTTCATCGGCGGCCTCGAGATTACGGGAAGGCGGCAACTGGCCGCTCATCAATGCCTTCACGCACGCAATCGCTTCAACGGCTCCAGCCGCCCCTAGCAAATGCCCGAACATCGATTTCGACGAGGAGACCGCAAGGTCCTTGCCACGACCCTCGAACAATGTGGTCAATCCGGCGACCTCAGCCGCGTCTCCGACGGGTGTCGAGGTGGAATGGGCATTCACATAACCGATATCCGCCGGACTGAGGTTAGAAGTCGCCAGAGCCTGACGCATGGCACGCAAGCCGCCCTCACCGTCCGGAGACGATGCGGTGACATGGAAGGCGTCCGCGCTCGTGCCGTAGCCGCTCAATTCAGCCAGAATGTTGGCACCGCGTGCCTTGGCATGTTCAAGATCTTCCAGAACCAGAATGCCCGCACCTTCCCCCATGATGAAGCCGTCCCTGTCCTGGTCGAACGGCCGGGATGCATGCGCGGGATCGTCGTTGCGTTTTGAAGACATAGCCTTGGCTGCGCAAAATCCCGCATAGGAAACTTTGTCGATGCAGGCCTCCGCCCCACCGGCGACCATCACGTCGGCTTCGCCCGAACGGATCAGGCGCGCGGCATCCCCCAGGGCCTGAAGACTGGCGGCGCAAGCGGTGACCGGCGCCCCCAACGGCCCTTTCAAACCATGACGGATGGAGACTTGCCCGGCTGCCAGGTTGGCCAGAAACGACGGCACCAGGAAAGGCGACGCACGGCGCGGGCCCTTCTCGTCCACCAGGCGTGTTCCGGCAGTCATTGCGGGAAATCCACCGACACCAGTACCGATGATCGTACCTGTCCGTTCCTTTTCCCTGTCTGTCTTCGGTTCGAAGCCGGCATGGGCAAGTGCTTCCTGAACCGCGCCCATGGCAAAGTGAATGAACCGGTCTGAACGACGCTGTTCGCGCGGTTCCATTACCGCGTCAACGTCAAACCCATGTTCATCTTCGGCTTTGGAGGGAACCTCTCCGGCGATCTGGCAAGCAAGGCCGTCGGGGTCGAACAGGCTGATCTTGCGGATACCGTTTGCCCCTGCCGTGATCCGCTTCCAAAACGCATCCAGACCGGTTCCTACCGGTGATACAACACCCATACCGGTGACTACTACTCGCCGCATTTTCCACCTCGCTTCGTTGACGTCTGATCGTGCCCTCAAGGCACGTAATGATTGTTCACGCAGTTTTCCAGGCACTTCAGAAACTGATTCAAAGAGCCCAGACTAAAGTTCGGATAATTTCTTCAAGGATCTGATTGTTTTGAAGAAATCATCATTTCCCAACAACGCCTTGACTTCGCTCTGCGCCTTGCGCCAAAGCGGCAACGCCTCCTGAAGCAAGTCCTCGCCGCGCTCTGTCACGCGGTAACACTTTGCCTTGCCTTCCCTGACAGGTGCCGATTTCAACAGTCCATCACGCTCCAAAAGTGCGACGTTGCGCACCAGTGTGGTGCGGTCCATGGACAACCTGTCCGCCAGCTGGCCGGTGGTTTCGTCGCGCGCCTGCCGGACCGCTACAAGCACGGAAAACTGTCCGGCGGTCATACCGACCTGCCGGGCCAGGCCGTTGTAATACCGGCTGACCGCCCGCGCTGCCTTGCGGGAATTGTCCAGGACACAAAGTGAGAAATCATCTTCCTCCATGCGCCACATGTGTGCATATACACACCAAAAGTCAAGCCGAAGTGCTCAAACGGCTTATTCACTAGTAATGTCATCAGGAATTTGCGTTTTCCTGCAAAGAGGTTACCGTTGCTCACAGCAACCGGAACGTGAGGAGATTCAAATGTCAGATGCGGTTCAGGCTGTGGAAGATATGAAAGCTAAGATCCAGGATAATTGGGGTTGGTTCCTGGCTCTGGGAATAGCGCTTGTCATTGGTGGAATAATTCTGATTGCAGCACCTCTGGCGACTTCTATCGCCGTCACAATCCTGATTGCCGCCGTCCTTTTCATTGGCGGCCTGGTTCAGATCTACAACGCGTTCAAGACACAGGGAACATCGAGTTTTCTGTGGAATCTGATCACCGGCATCATCGCGGTTATCGGCGGTATCGTGATTTACCTTAACCCGCTTGCCGGTACTTTTGCGTTGACACTTGTCATCGCGGCCATTTTCGCGGCGCAGGGCATCAGCCAGATTTTGCTGGCTTTCAAGTTGCGCCCTCATGAGGGTTGGGTCTGGGTTCTGATTGCCGGCATCGTTTCGCTGGCCGCCGGCATCATGATCTGGATGGACCTTCCTGGATCCGCCACCTGGGCACTGGGCCTGATCGCGGGAATTTCGGTGTTGATCAACGGCTGGAGCTACATTGCAATCGCGCTTGCGGCACGTGCCGGGAAGAGCTGAGTCAAGCTCATAAAACCAGCGGTATGAATTGAAATTCACCACCCGGCAAAATCGCTCTTGCCGGGTGTTTTATTTGATGCAATTACTTCAGCGAAGTTAAACAGAAGGCCACGCCTTCAAACAGGTTTCAATTTGGATGTTCGCGATCCTCGGGCGCAACCCCGGAAATCCGCATAACAAAGCCTATTGGTGGTGGCCTCCGCCCACCTGCCGTTGATGCGTGCGTTGCTAAAGGCGACGCCGAACCTGATTGCTTACAAAAATTCAACGGATCAATACATGACAACCGCATCTTTGCGCGGCGGTGACCGCGTGCTTCATGTCGCCTGGCCGGACGGGACCAGCGCAGACTTCCCCTTCCTGTGGCTTCGGGACAATTGCCCCAGCGGCTTTCACCCACAGACCCGGGAACGCCAGTTCGATCTCACCAGCATTCCACTGGAACTTTCGGTGACCAATGCTGCTCTCGAAAACGGTAACATTGTTCTGACCTGGGACGATGGCGACCACATCAGCCGCTACGACCCGGAATGGCTCTATGATCACCGCCCCGGGTTTGGCCTTTCAGATCCCGCTGGTGTTGAGCCAGTGCTGTGGCGCGGCGACCTTCCTCCCAATGATCTGCCGCGTGCGTCGGCTCTGGACTTGATGTCGAGTGACGATGCCTTGCTGGCATTTCTTGTCGAAAGTAAAAAGACCGGCCTTTCCATCGTCGACGGCATGGTCGATGACAAAAATGCCGGCATGGCGATAGCGCAACGTATCGGCTTTCTGCGGGAAACCAATTTCGGCACCACTTTCGAGGTGATGTCAAAGCCCAATCCGAACAATCTCGCCTACACATCCCATGCCCTGCCGTTGCATACGGATCTTGCTAACCAGGAACTGCCTCCCGGCTTTCAGTTCCTGCATTGCCTGGCCAACGAAGCCGAGGGTGGCGGCTCGACTTTCTGCGACGGTTTCGCAATTGCCGCTGATCTGAAAACCACAGACCCGGATGCATTCAGGTTGCTTGCCGAAACACCCGTTCCATTCCGCTTTCACGACGACGACTATGATATCCGCCGCCATCACATGGTGATTGATCTTGATGCTTTCGGCAATTTGCACGAACTGCATTTCAACGCCCATCTGGCCGGGATCTTTGACCTGCCCGCCGACAGGATGGAAGCCTATTACCGTGCCTACCGGAAAATCATGCAGATGACCCGGTCGGAAAAATACGTGATGACGACGCGCCTGGAGGGTGGTGAGATGGTGATTTTCGACAACCGCCGCGTCCTGCATGGTCGGGCCGCCTTCGATCCGAACACCGGCTTCCGGCATCTGCGCGGTTGCTACGTGGATCGTGGCGAATTCGACAGCCGCATTCGCGTCCTCAGCCGATCAAAAGGCTGACGTCTCGCGCTTGTGAACGATCACTGACACCCGGCCTTGTGCCGGGTGTTTTTTCGCGTGTTCAAACCTTCATTGTCATCCCGTCTGCGGTGGAGCGGAGAGCAGGAATCCAGTAGATGCGAAAGCTCGCGGCTCAAGCCACAGAAGGGGAACCGGAAACAAAGAGCGAAGACACTGGTGCTCTGGACCAGCGACAGAGGGTACTGTATCCCGGGTCTCCCGCTGGTTGCCCGGGATGACAATGAAGCGAGTTTGGAGAAGATTGCCCTATTCGAAGATCTTCGCCTTTTCCGCATCCGACAGAATTTTCCATTCGCCTTCCGCGACGCTTTCCAGACCCAGTGACCCGATGCGGCTGCGACTAAGTTCAGCAACGTGATTGCCGGTCGCGGCGAACATGCGACGGACCTGGTGATATCGGCCTTCATGCAGTGTCAGGCGGGCATGGGTTTCGTCGAAGACTTCCAGTTCTGCAGGTTTCAACGGTTTGTCTTCATTCTCGAGCATCATGTCACCGGAGGCGAAAATGGTCGCTTCATCGCCCTTGAGCGGGCGATCCAACGTGATGTCATAGATTTTCGGCACGTTCGATTTCGGCGAAATCACTTTGTGAAGAAACGTACCGTCATCGGTAAAAAGGAGAGCGCCGGACGTCTCCTTGTCCAACCGCCCTATGGAAGACAGCACCGGTTTGCGCATTCGAAACCGGTCCGGCAGCAGATCATAGACGAGGCGTCCCTGATCCTTGGTGGAACACGTGTAGCCAACTGGCTTGTTCAACAGGATGACAACACCATGGGCAGGATCGAGAGGCTCGTCGTCAAACAGGATGTCTTCATGCGCCGATTTGCTGTCAGCCTTCAGGCGATTGCCGTCCTTGTCTGTCACCCATCCGTTGCGGATTGCCGTCTGAATTTCCTTTCGGCTGCCATATCCCAGATTGGCGATGAGTTTCACCAGGCGCATGTCAGCGTCCTCCCCTGGCCTTGACGGCCTTGATCACCTTGTAACCACCTTCATCGGCAAGCTGGGTAACGTTTGCGAAAACCTGTGACAGGGTCTGCTCGTAAGGCAGATGCCGGTTAGCGACCAGAAAGAACTCGCCACCGGGCTTCAGGCCAGCACTGGCCGCACGGATAAATCCCTGCCCGACATCGGCCCGATCCGCCTTGCCTGCCTGATGAAACGGCGGGTTGGAGATGATGAAGTCGTAAGGGCCTTCAATGCCTTTGGTGACATCCGACCAGATGCCGTTCATCACCTTCTTTCCCTTGAAGCCGGAAAGGTTCTGCTCGGCAAGGTCCAGTGCCCGCTTCTCTGCCTCATAGAGGTCCATCGCGGTCACGTCAGATGCCTTTTCGAAAACTGCGCGAGAAAGGTAACCGAAACCAGCACCAAGATCGGCACCGCGCCCCTTCAACGTTTCAGGCAGGCGTTCCGCAAGCAATTTCGAAGCCGGATCGATACGGTCCCAGGCGAAGATCCCCGGACGGCTCACATATGACCCGCCGAGAACCGGCCTTGGAACATCAAGCGCCTGCCAGTCGCCAAGTTGGCGCTCGTTCGTCTCACCAGGTTGGACCGTTCGCCAAACAACGCGGCACTTGTTCTTGGTCATTTTCTCCACTGAGCCAAGCAACGTCGCCAGGTCGCTTTCAAGTGTTTTGGCACCCTCCGTATTGGGGGCACAGGCCAGCACAAAGCCTCCCGGCTTCACCTTGGACACCGCCATTGCAAGCTGGGCACGAGCTTCCTGCCGCTGGCGCGTGGGAAGAACCAGAACCGCATCGAAGGCGTCATCCGCCGTATCCGCCTCGACCGTGAACCCTGCTTTCACCAGGGCGTCGCGATCCGGCGCAAAACTCTGTACGCACAAGACCCGGTGCTTGTTCAAAACGCCCAGCGCCCGTCCTGCACGCGCTCGCAAGAACAGAATTCTCGCATTTTCGGCAAGCTCAACAGCCTCTGTTTCGAGAGGCAGCAACAGGGTGTCGAGCGCTGGATCAGACATGGCAGGCCTTTTGAAAGGAAAGTGAGAGTTGAGCGCTCATACCTTCAGTTCAGGTCTTCGTCAAAAGGTGCCGTCGGACTTGAACACTTTTCCATCGACAAGAAGCGTAAGCGGCAGGGATTGT
Source organism: Roseibium sp. (assembly GCF_025698965.1). GTDB lineage: Bacteria > Pseudomonadota > Alphaproteobacteria > Rhizobiales > Stappiaceae > Roseibium. Next base: position 1,459 of record NZ_JAILWL010000186.1, on the reverse strand, counting down.
CCCTCTTCATCGATGGCAACCTCCAGCATGACCCGGCTCGTATCCAGATCTTCGATAAATCGCCCCTCTCCTTCCGGCAGGAAAAAAGCATCGATGCCATAGTCGACCTGGACGAAGTCACCGGTAATCCGGTTTACAGTTCCTTCAATTGCCAGACGACCTGCGTCCTTTCGATCTCTCGCAACGACGACCGGTTTGGCCGGCCCCTTGCCTTCGGACCGCAGACCAACAAATATCCTTTCACCGATCTCGGCGGAATCAGTTCCGGGAACATCCGTTGATATCCGTGCGATTGCGAGATTGATGATCACATAGTCACCGCGCAGAAGATCCCTCGGATCGACCGGGACAAGTTCCATCGGCACGACCGTCCCGCTCATCTGAACCTGAAGCCGATCCGCAAGCGGAATGGCAATCAGCGCAAGCTGGATCAAGGCCAGGAGGCCCCAGCGAAGGTAGGATCTACTTGCCTTGATGTCTGAAGTGGGCGGCAATGTATCAGCCGATAAGCTCATCCCTGCCCCTCCTTGGCCAGTGTTGACGTATCAGGGCTGCGCCTGCCGGAACTGAACAGCCGAGCCAGCCAGAGCGCCATGGCAAGCAACAGCACACCCGCAACAAGGAAGAAAAGGGATTGTCCGAGAAGAGACCCGATCGTCTCTTCCAGAAGCCACAAAGCAACGGCGGTCAACCCCAGATAAGCGCACAGCATCCAGAAGCGGTTGTTGAACCAGGTTCCCAGAACACAAAGGCTGATGAGCGCAGCAAGACTGAGGGCAGCGACAACGAGCACGCTAACGGTCACAATCGGTGACAGGATTGCCAGCAGCACAAGTCCAATCGCGGCAAACAGCGCTTGCGATTTGGCAGTCTTGAATGACAGCAACAACCCTGCAATCAAAAGAAGAATGGCGCTTCCGAGCGGCACCAAAGCAGGATATTGCAGCAGTCCGCTCGCGGATGGATTGTCAGAAATTTCCGGCAGCAGAACAAGGCCGAGCACGACCAGCACGCAGACGATCAGCATGCCTGCGTCCTGCATCGATCGGGTCATCAGCCAACGGCCATGGCTGCGTGCCGGTAAGTCACTCGACCATTTGACGAATAAGTCCGCAACGGGGTCGATCAGGATCATCACAGCTGCCAGACCTCCAGCACCTGCAAGGACCATCGCCATGATGACATCGTCTCCCGCTGTAAGGAGTTCAGCAGTTTCTCCGAACCACCTGCCATAAGTCACCCAGAGCAGGCAGATTGCCACCCAACGGGACAGCCGCGCAGGGTAAACCAATGAGTGGGTGAATACGGCTGCAAGAAGCGCAAGTCCGATAACGCCCTCCAGCAATCCACCCGCTCCCAACTCAGAACGCGTGATCTGCCAGGTAATTGCAGCGGCGGCAGCGACCACCAGTGACGTCTTGGAGCCTGTCAGCCAGGCGGCAGCAAGCGCGCCGAGGCA
>NZ_JAILWL010000185.1 GCF_025698965.1 Roseibium sp. | reverse complement strand
CGGTCTGCCGGATATAGACGTGGGTGATCTGCTATTTCATCGGGGATGGCTCCGGGGATGCACCGCGAGATTGCGTTCTTGAAGTAACCTTCCTTCAGGTGCCGTTGAACCACATCATTGGACTCGCCGATAACCAGATCGACAAACCTTGAAAAGAAGCGCTTGCCGATTGACGTCATCCGATCTGGAAATGTCTGGCGGTCCAGAGGTTTTCCTGCTTTTTGCATGACACCTTTCCAGGTCATCAAAAAGGCGCTGTGAATGGTATGAGCGACAGGAATGCCAAGCGACTTTGCCGCTGCCCAGGTCGCCACGTTGATGTTCTCGATGCTGACGGTGTGAACCACATCAGGCTGAAACTCCTGCATCTCCTTGCGCATGGCAAAAAACGCGCGTGGATTGCCGTTTTCGAGGAGATGCCAGGTGATCTTTTGTAATTTCGAGCGGGGCTCGTAATAGTTCCAATAAATATTCAAGGACGGCATTCGCTTGACCGGAATGCCTTCGAATTCCTCAATCTTTTCTTCGTCAGAGACGTGAAGAATTCGTATGTCGTGCCCTTCCTTTTTCAGCATATGTGCAATTTGCAAAGCTGAAATTGGTCCGCCACCGTCAATGAATGGAGGAAACGCGGCGCAGGGCATCAGTATTCGCATTTAATACAGGGCTCCAAATTGCCTCTGGAAGAAGGCTTAACAATTGCGAGAAATGGCAGAAAAGTCTTATGGAAGTGTAAGCCGGCAATCGACGCATCCGTTTTGAGAGCATTTCCGGTCGAGCGATCAACAAAAGGGTGAAGCCTCTCTTAACGATCGATCTCGTGATCTTGCAACGTTGGTCGATTTTCACTTTTTTAACGGCGCAACTTGTAAATTGGTGTCAACGGTACAGCCAAAAATCAGGGCAGCGATCTCCTCGATCCGTGGCGTTAAAAAGCACAAATTTTTGAAAGATCACGAGAGAACATGAGCAACACAGGAAATTCAGCTGGATCGGAATTTTCGGTTAAATCGCTTCAGCTTACCCTGAAGGACAAGTTGCGCCGCAGCGGCAAGACCTTTGCCTTGAAGGTTATGTCCAAAAGCGGACTCGCGGATCTTGTCGGCAGGACTTACGGCGGCAACGGCGTGATTTTGATGTTCCATGAGTTCACGCGCGATCCGAAGTCGAAGTTGGGTCAGGGAACCAGAATTGACGACTTCGAAGCCGTATTGAAGATGTTGCGTCAAAGCGGGCGTGACATTGTCGGACTGTCTGAAGCGGTACGCCGGTTAGAAGATCCGAAAAGCCGGCCGTTTGTTGTTCTGTCTTATGATGACGGCTACAGATCCAACATCGAACTGGCGTTGCCGGTCATGGAGCGCTACGAAGCTCCGGCAATCATTTACGTGCCAACAGAAGTTCTGACCCGGACCATCAATGCCTGGTGGTTGGGTTTGCGCGAGATTGTCACCCGCAATGATCAGGTTGTTGTCGAGCCGATGAACAGCCGGTTCGAATGCAGCGAATACTCAGCGAAAGTTGCGACCTTGCGCCGTCTCATTGCCTGGGTATGGGAGGATTTTGGTCGCGCCGATGGTCTGCAGCAGGTTTTCAAAGACAACGGTCTGTCCATGGCCGATCTGATCGAAGAACTGTTCGTGAGTGAGGCGGAAATGGTCGAAGCCGATCGTCATCCGTTGGTCGAAATAGGCGCGCATACCACGACACATCGGGCGCTTCGGTTATTGTCCGCGCCGGAAGTGTCAAAGGACATCGGAGACAACAAAACCTATCTGGAAGGTGCCTTGGGTAGAAACGTACCTCACTTTGCCTACCCGTATGGACGACCGTCACTTACCGAAACGCGCGAGGCGGCGATTGTCAGGTCACTTGGGTTCGAAACTGCAGTGACCACCGACCCCGGATGCCTTTTCCCACAACATGCCGGGAACCGCTTTCTCTTGCCGCGGCAAGATGCGGAATTTCCGACAGATGGCTTTTCGCATGCTGTTTGCGGCGTGAACGGTGTCTACAGGGCTCTTGCTTCACGGGGTAAATCGCCCATAGCCAACACCGAATTTGAACAACTGGCCTCGCAGTGATGGATCACCCGGTGACGACAGGTCTTGAAGATGTTTCGGTAGTGCATGTCGTGCGCCAGTATCTGCCCAATGTTGGCGGGCTAGAGAATGTCGTTCGAAATCTGGTCATCCGGCAAAAAGAACGTGTCCGCGACGTCAAGGTGGTGACGCTGGATCGTCTGTTCGCCGATCCGGACCGGATACTGTCCAGGTACGAATTGATTGACGGCGTAGAGGTGCACCGAATTCCGTATCGCGGCAGCTCACGCTATCCCGTTGCGCCGGCCGTCTTCAAGGAAGTTTCCGGAGCGGATCTGGTGCACGTGCATGCCGTCGACTTTTTCTTCGACGCGCTGGCGATCGCGAATTTCAGGAAACGCCGGAAAATGGTGGCGACGACCCATGGCGGTTTCTTTCACACAGACAAGTTCGCAACACTGAAAGCGGGCTGGTTCAACACTTTAACGAGGCTGTCGTCCCACCAATACGAAGCCATAGCTTGCTGCAGCAGCAGCGATTTTCAGCAATTTCAGAAAATTGCGCCAAAGCGTGTAAGCCTGATTGAAAACGGTGTCGACATCGACAAGTTCCGCGATGCCTCTTCGCAGAAACCTGAGAAACAGCTGCTGGCGTTGGGGCGGTTTTCTTCCAACAAACGTCTGGACCGTGTGATTGACCTGCTCAAACAACTCAATTCTCAGGATCGTGAATGGAAGCTCGACATTGTCGGTATGGAATCGGATCTGACGAAAGCGGATCTGCTCGCGAAGGCTGAAGCTGCCGGAGTTGCCTGTAACCTGCAGGTGCATGTCGGGCTGGAAGACGTTGAAATCCGATCCGTCATGCGTAAATGCAGTTTCTTCGTCAGTGCATCGGACTATGAAGGTTTTGGGCTCGTTCTGATTGAGGCGATGAGTGCGGGTCTGATCCCGGTCGTTCATCCAAACGATGCGTTCAAGGGTCTTGCCGGACAACATGACCTGATTACGCTTGCCGACTATTCCCGGCCCGAGCTTGCAGCGTCTGCAATCACTGAGCGGTTCTGCAATCTTAAGCAAATTCCAAAACTTCGGCAGGACATTATAGGCGCGGTCGAGAGCCACAGTTGGGACCATGTCATCGAGCAATACGACCAGCTTTACCGAACCGCTCTCGGTATTCGCGGAATTATGGAGGCGTAAGTCCGTGAATTCCTCGGTCCAGTTCGTTGCTGTTGCTGGTTGCGTTCGGAAGGCAGGCAGCAGCAGAGTTTTCGTGGCAAGGTGTCAGGCGGAAAAATTTGGAGACCAGCTATAGAGAATGCAGACAAAATAAGCATGCCGATCGTGATCGTTGTGCTTGCCGCGACGGTCTACAATGCCGTCCTTGCGGTTTTGAACGCGCATGTTTCCGGGCTTGGTTTTACAGCGGTTGCAGCCACGGAGATGCTAATTCTGCTTGCTGCACTTGTCTTGATTTTGAACAATGGCCTATTCGAAAAGGACATTGTTCCGTTCTCTCTATTGATCGTGACCCTGGTATTTGCGGTTTATGTATCGGTGATAAGTCGTGGGGCGGTCATCGATTACCTGCGAAACATTCTGATTATCTTCTGTTTCGTGACGCTAGGCACGCTGATCACGCTCAGGGGGATCCGATTTATTTTCCTGACGGCGTGCGGGTTGGTCTTCGTTTGCCTGCTTCTGGAAATTTATTCGGTCGATATGTACGGCGATCTGTTTTTCCCGGGGCTCTATTTCGAAAACACTCGCGGACTGGAACGAAAGGAATATTTCGACACGAAACTGTTTCACAATGCCCTGGGGTTCGAAGGGCGGTTTACCTTCGGGTTGATTGGGCACCGGTCGTCATCTCTATTTCTGGAACAGGTTTCACTGGCCAATTTCGCCGGTGTGATGATGATTGCTTTGCTCACCTTGTGGAAGCGATTTTCCTCCTTCCAGAGGGTATTTTGCATTGTCACCATCAGTCTGATCCTACTCACGAACGACAGCCGGACGATGCTGATTTTCGGAGCGATTTGCTTTCTTGGGTATTTCGCCTTTCCGTATTTTCCCAAGGTCATCAATCTGCTGTACCTGCCGGTGATCCTGTTTGCCGGTTTTCTCGTCTATATCATCAAGCCGGATGCTTCGGGTGACAACATTCCCGGGCGAGTCGTGCTGACCATGAACCACCTCCTTGATCTGGACCTGACCGATATTCTTGGTTTCGCGGCCCGTTCTGCGGGGGCGTTCGCAGATAGCGGTTATGTCTACGTAATTGTGATCGGAACGGTATTCAGTCTGGTGCTGCTGTGGCTTTTTGTGAGCCTTTACCCTGCCTGCGACACGCCGGAACAGCGACGTTTCTCCCACGCATTTTCCATCTTCATGTTCATGAACATGATGATTGGCGGCACGGCTGTCTTTTCCATCAAGATCGCCGGACTGCTTTGGCTGCTTACGGGTTTCATGAAGCTGTTGCCGACGTCGGAACGGGTATCCGCTGGCTCTGAGAGCAATGTTCACGCACAGCAGCTTAAGGAGACGTGATGCTGGTTCAGCTTCAATATGTGAGAGCCGTTGCGGCACTGCTGGTCGTCTACTTCCACAGCGTGCTGCAACTGCAACGGCTGGACCCGGACGCCCTGTTCTCCGGCTTGCTTTTCGGTGAAAAGGGGGTGGACCTCTTTTTTGTCCTGAGTGGATTTGTCATGTGGCTGACCACGGCGGACAAGCAGGTTAGCCCGCTGCAGTTTTATCGGAGACGAATTGAACGCATTGTACCGGTCTACTGGCTGTTCACGCTTGCCGCGGCGTTTATTGCGCTTGTCCTTCCAAGCTATCTCAAGTCAACAATATTCGACCTGCCGCACATGCTGGCATCTTTGTTCTTCATTCCGTGGACGAATGCTGCCGATCCAACCGGCGGGTTGATTGCACCAGTGGTCATTCCCGGCTGGACGCTCAATTATGAAATGTACTTCTACCTGATTTTCGGAGCTCTGCTCTTGCTGCCGAAAAACGTCCGGATTCTGGCGCTGGGCCTGGTACTCACCGGTCTCTATGCGCTGTTCAGTTCAAGTCCGGAAGGAGGTGTGATTGCACGCTTTTACGGCAATCCGATTATTTTCGAGTTTCTCGGGGGCGTTGTTCTGGCGTGGCTGTACCTGGGCAAAAGACTGCTTCCTGCCGGCGTTGCAGTACCTCTGGTGCCCCTCGCGTTTGCAGGACTCGTCATTCTCGACGGTTGGCATTCAGGGCTGCCACGCCTTGTCAGTGCGGGCATTCCGTCGCTGCTTCTGATCTATGCGCTCGTTTCGATCGATTTCACAAAGGTGCGGGAATTCAAAACTCTGCATTTGATCGGCGATGCTTCCTACAGTCTCTATCTAAGTCACGTATTCACGCTTGTTGCCGTGCGAGTGGCATATGGCTTCCTTCCATTCGACTGGATGCAACATGAACTAATTTTCATTTTTTTCTGCCTGGTTGGTTCCGTAATAGTGTCGCTGTTTGTGTACCGTTGTTTTGAGGCTCCCGTTGCCGGAGTGTTCAGGGACACTCGCAAACGCCAAAAGCCTGCCGCCGGTATTTCCGGTGGGAAAGAAAGTGCCGGATGATGCGAATTGGGAAAAGAGTACAAGAAACGCTGGTCAACCATGTTGGGCGGAAGCTTTCGGCCGCAGGGACAATCTTGCTGATGCTCTCGCTGGGGTCGGCTGCCGGTGCGCAGGAGGTCTGCTACAAAGGCGTCAACCTTTCAGGGGCGGAGTATGGTGACAAACATGGCATCTTAGGCACAAACTACATCTATCCTACGGAGGAAACCGTCAGCTATTTTGCGGAAAAGGGCATGAACCTCGTCCGGCTCCCTTTTCGCTGGGAACGCCTGCAACCTGTGTTCGGCGAGGCGCTGAATACCGAGGAACTGAACCGGCTGCACAACGCTGTGGAACTGATCCGGTCTCACGGGATGAAGGTGCTGCTGGATCCGCACAATTTTGGCTACTACGACGGAAAACGGCTGATGACCGCGGACGTTCCAGCCCAGGCTTTTGCGAATTTCTGGATCAGGCTTGCGCAGGAATTCGCAAATCAGGAGGACATAATGTTCGGCCTGATGAACGAACCATACGATATTCCCGTCGAGGACTGGCTGATCGCGGCAAACCAGGCAATCGCCGGTATCAGGGCGGTTGGCGCAGAAAATTTGATCCTGGTGCCGGGAACGAACTGGAGCGGCGCATCAAGTTGGCAAAGCGATCGTCCTGCCGGAAACAATGGAAATGTCATGTCGGGCGTTTCGGATCCGGCTGACAACTTCATTTATGAAGTGCACCAGTACATGGATGAGGACTTTTCCGGGACCCACGAAACCTGCCCGCAGGCTGATCTCGCTCTAAAAGGACTGGTCGACTTTACCGGGTGGCTGAAGGAGCAGGGGGCTCGAGGACTTCTCGGTGAGTTTGGCGGATCCAAGGATCCAGCCTGTCTCGCCGGGTTGACCAGGATGGTTGACTATATGGATGAAGCGTCTGAGCAGTGGCTCGGGTGGACTTACTGGGCGGCGGGAGACTGGTGGCCGGCAACTGAAGGGAACAATATTCAACCCGTTGAAGGTACGGATCGCCCGCAACTGGCCGCTGTTATGCAAAGCAAGCCTCAAGTTGGCAGCTCGCATTGTTCAACGTTAAATTAACGATGATTTAGCATCCTCGCTTTTTGACAATGCAGCTGTTTGTAGAAAAGTCTAAAGGACCAGAATGAACCGGTTTGACGATGACTGGGACGAGCCGGATTGGGGCGACAACCGTCGCACCCGCTCATCCTTTGACGCGTCTCGTCGCCGTCGAGATTCTGACCGCGATCGCGGAGCTCTTCATCGCGAACTTGCCAAACTGGCCAACGCCCGCAAGGGCGGCGCCCGGAAGTATGACCAAAGAGCGCAATCTACTGAAGACGAGCCTTTCGGAGACGAGGATCGCAGAGGCAATTCGCTGCAGGGAAACAACCGGCGATTTGATGACCAGACCGATCAGTATGATCGTGAATCGCATCAACCAGCATCGACTTACACGGTAGCCGCTCGGGGACCGGTTACCGGCCCTCAGGTGATCGAGTCGCGCTATCGTGCGCGTGAGCCATTTCTCGACACCCGTTCGTTCATCCGATCACTTTATGAAAGCCGCTGGATTATTGTCTTGCTGGTGATCGTCGGAATGGCTCTTGGCGCTGCCGCAACGCTCACTTTGACGCGAAAATACACCGCGCATGCGAGCCTCTATTTTGACCCGGCGAAGCTTCAGGTGACCTGGGATGGCCAGACATCCAATCAGTTTTCTCCGCAAACCGTTACCTCGCTTGTAAACAGTCAGATCCAGATACTGACCTCCAGCACTGTGATGCAGGATGTTGTCGAGAAGCTCTCGCTAACGGATGATGCAGAATTTGGTGCTTCACTGACCGGACCGGCAAGCACCTTTGCCGCTGCGTCCGCTCTGGCAAAAGCGGTGAATGCCTCCCGGGTTGGCGATTCATTCATTATTGCGGTGAATGTCACAACGCAGGAAGCAGACAAATCGGCGGAAATCGCCAACGAAGTGGTTGAATCCTTTTATCAATACGAGACCAAAACCGCGTCTGACCAGTATTCAAACGTGACTTCGGTGTTTGATCGTCGGCTGGAAGATTTGCGAGCCAAGGCGTTTGCAGCTGAAAAGGCTGTGGAGGATTACCGGGCCAAGAACGATCTGGTGACTGCTGGTGGGGTCTTGATTTCGGATGAGAGACTGGCGGCATTGAATACCGCTTTGGTGGCTGCGCAGCAAAAAACCATTGAAGCGAGTGCCAAGGTCGATGCCGCAAATCGACTGAGTCTGGAAGACGCCGTTGCAGGAACGAGTGACACTGAGGTTTCTTCCTCGACACTCGTGCAGCTCCGCCAGCAATACTCAACCGCAGCCGCAGAACTGGGCAGCTTGCAGAGCCAGTTGGGCTCCCGGCATCCCTCGATATCGGCAGCTGAGGCAACCTTGACCGGATTGAGGACTGAAATCCGTCTGGAGCTGAAGCGCATGGCGTCCATCGCGCAGACGGAGCTTTCCCGGGCCCAGAAGGCGCAGGACGATCTGGCCAAGGAACTTGCAGCTCAAAAGGCATTAAAACTCAGCAATTCCCCCAACCAGGCGGCGCTGGACAATCTGTTGCTGCAGGCTGAGACAACAAGAAATGTCTACGAAGCCATGTTGACGCGCACGAGACAGGCTAACGAAGAGTTCAACAACCTTCAAAGCAACGTGCAGGTGATCGGCAAGGCGGTGCCGCCAATAGATGCGGATGGCCCGGGTCGCCTGATGATGTTGATCGGTGGCTTGTTTGGCGGAGGTGCATTGGGGCTCGGGCTCGGTATATGTTTCGCGCTTGCTCGCAGGCTGGCAAAACACCCGGGTCTCCGGTCCTATTTTTCGTTTAACGACTGAGTTTCATGCGAGGAAACCCGGTTTAGGGCTGAGCCGGCTGTGAATGCAGGTGTCGAGCCATCGCTTCCAATAGTATAGACATGCTGCCAAATGTCAGGTGTTTGCGCCGCTCCCAATAGCGGTGCGTCTTGGCTCTGTTTCAATTTGTGAATTGGTCGATTTGCAAAGTACCGAAAAACTCTTTCCTGTTCGATGACCTTGCAACTTCTGGCTTAGCCGCCAGCGGGTCTGAATCTTTATGGCTTGGTCTAAGCGCCGATAAGTCCCATTTCGACCATCATTATAAATAACCTTGCGTAAGTTTAGCGATAATACTCGAGAAGATAGGTCGATTAATCTATATTGAATTGGTTTGGAAAACTGTGTTTTTGGTTAATTAACTATTATTAATTATCCGAAAGTCTTGCGCTTGTTTTAAAGATAAATAAATCCCACTAGTATAACTATATAAGTCGTTGAAGCCTGAATTTGACGAGCGGCGGTGCCGGGCGGACAGCTCTTCGATCAATCGGTCTATCAGACCGGGACAGATCGAACGTTGTTGCCTTAACACATTAGAAACGCAGTCAAAATTCTTCCGTCGGATGGCCGTCCTGGTTTGCCCGACGAGGTTTCTGTACAGGGTTGCTGTGGTTTATGTCATGCTGATGCAGAAAGTTGAAACAGAATTTCCGTTAGGGAATGACGGCGCGGAGATCGGTCCGTTCTCCATAGCGCGGATGACGCGCCTGGGAGCGATTCAGCTCGTCCGCTCCTCGGTTCAGACGCGCAAACCTCTCGACATTGCTATCTGCAATGCGCACACCATCCTCACGGCGCTCGACGATCCATCATATGCCACGACCTTGCGGCAAATGACTCTTTTGAACGATGGTATTGGAATTGACCTGGCCAGCCGGTTTCTCGATGGCGAATTCTTTCCGGCCAATCTCAACGGAACTGATCTGGTTCCCAGTATTCTTGAGGAGATTGGAATTCCGTTGCGGATTTATCTCCTGGGAGCGTCCGAGCACCACGTTCAGCTGGCGAAGGCCCACATTGAACGTGTGTTCCCGTCCCACAAGGTCGTCGGATATCGCAATGGGTATTTCGACATGAACGACTGTTCTGACGTTTGTGCCGACATCAACATCTCCAAACCGGATCTATTGCTGGTGGCAATGGGAAATCCGCGTCAGGAGAACTTTATCGTTCACAATCGGGCAAAACTCGATGTCACGGTTGCGATCGGTGTCGGTGCGCTGTTCGATTTCATGTCTGGATCGGTTATGAGGGCGCCAAAGGCGGTGCAGTCCGTTGGTCTTGAATGGTTGTTTCGGTTATTGCAGGAGCCACGTCGGTTGTTCCGTCGATATGTGGTCGGAATTCCGCGCTTCTTCTATGCGCTTGCGAAAATGAAGTTCAATCAGTCTCACAAGAAGTTTTAAGGCGTTTTGTTCCGAGCAGGTCGTCGACCCTGACAAGAAGCTCGGGAACATCTGACACCGTATCGGCAGTGGGCAGGTCGGGACGGTCGACCATTATAACCGGCAGCTGCAAGCGGCGAGCTGCCTCAATCTTCGCATAAGAGCTTTTACCACCACTGTTTTTTGTCACGATATGAGTGATACGGTGGTCAATGAGCAATGCAATTTCCCGTTCAACATCGTTTGCCGGACGGGCAAGGACAAGGTCCCAGCCATCCGGTAAAGACGCAGACGGTGGCTCGATCATGCGGGCCAGGCCGTAAATGTCTGTCCGCTCCGCAAAGAGTTGAATTTCCTTGCGGCCAACAGCCAGGAATGCGCGGCTGTTGCGTGGCAACGTTTGGACTGCGTCTTTCATCGAAGCCACATGCTCCCAAGTATCTCCTTCGCCTGCTCGCCAGGGCGCGCGCTCCAATCGGATAAGAGGCAGCTTGAGGCCTGCCGCCGCCGCGACAGCATTGCGGCTCATTTGTGCGGCAAAGGGATGGGTGGCATCGATTATCATATGGACTTTCTCCCTTTGGAGATAATCCACGAGCCCGGAAATACCTCCGAATCCGCCAATTCGGCTTGGCACTCCAAGGTTTGGCAAGTCCCGGACGACGCCGGCAAAGGATGCTGTCATTCGAAGCTCCGGAAATTCAGCAGACAGATCGCGAGCAATCTGGCGGGCTTCATAGGTCCCGGCAAGCAACAGAATGTGGTCAGGCGTTTGTGTCAAAATCGCTTGTCCCCAGAACGTTGCCCTGTCGATCGGTGATCAGAATTTCGACAGCGACAGGAGCATCCCTGAGGATCTGGCGAACGGCTTGTTTAGTCCGCCAGGCAAGAGCTCCACTGAGATCAAGTTTTTCTGTGAGAGACCGATCCAGAATTTCCTTGGCGGTATTTGCGGATCCGGCTTCATTCACAAATTCGGGAGAAGCGCCAGCTTCTCGAAGTAGATCCTGCAAAAACGAAAAATCGACGGAGCTGCGGGCAGAATGGAGATCGAGCGCGCCCTGAGCCAGTTTGGAAAACTTGGCAAATCCACCGGCGAGCGTGAGCCGTTCGACCGGATGATTGCGCAGATACTTCAAAAGACCACCGGCAAAGTCGCCCATATCCAGATAAGCGCTTTCATCGAGATCGTATCGCGCTTTGACGGCATTTTCCGAAGTGGAACCAGTGGCACCGACGACATGGGTCAGACCAATGGCACGGGCAACGTCGATGCCGCGATGAATGGAAGCAATCCAGGCTGCACAGGAAAAGGGCCGAACGATCCCTGTTGTGCCCAGCACTGACAATCCGCCTACAATTCCAAGACGTGGGTTCATCGTCTTCTGGGCAAGTTCCGCACCGCCGTAAATAGAAACTTCAATCTCCACATCTCCGGGGGCGCCCATTGTCGAGGCCACTTCTGAAATTGCCGCTTGCATCATTTGCCGGGGCACGGGATTGATCGCCGGTTCGCCCGGTGGGATCGGAAGTCCGGGGCGGGTCACGATGCCGACGCCA
>NZ_JAILWL010000184.1 GCF_025698965.1 Roseibium sp. | reverse complement strand
ACGGCTTCCAGATCCTGACCGAGGCCGGCCTCCTGCCCGGATCGCTGATGCGAAACGCAGATCTTCACTTTGTCTGCAGGGAAGTGATGATGGAGACGGTCAACAGCGCAACCCGTTTCTCGTCAAAATTCAAGAAAGGTCAGGTCTGGCGATGCCCGGTTGCTCATCATGATGGCAACTACTTCGCCGACGAGGTGACCTTGAAACGGATCGAAGACAACGGCCAGGTCGTTTTCCGGTATGCCGACGGCACCAACCCGAACGGTTCCATAAACGATATTGCCGGCATCATGAACGACAAAGGCAACATACTTGGCATGATGCCGCATCCTGAAAACCTGGTTGAACCGCTGCATGGCGGTCTGGACGGACGGCTGTTGTTTGAAAGCCTTGTCGAAAAGGCCGCCTGAGGACACTCTGCCGCTTGCCGAAATAAGGCCCAACGAAGCCAGAGCGAGGGTATGAATGGCGGATATAGAACTTTCCCATGAAGACCGGGCGGCATTGGGCCGCCAGGTTCAACAGTTCGTAGCCGACGAGCTCGATCTCGAGATCGGCAACATGGATGCCGAACAACTGGTCGAGTATCTGATCAAGACTGTCGGCCACCATTGCTACAATCTTGGCCTTCAGGACGCACAGATCCTCATCGAGCGCAAAGCAGAAGACATCGCCGGCGAACTCTCCGCCATGGAAAAATACGTTTCCGGAGAGTAGACCGGACACAAGCCTGGCCATCGCACCAGGCAACACGTCAGCGTCACCTGGTGCATCTGAAGAGACCGAGCAATCTCGATTGCCGACTTGGTTTTATTGTCTCAATAGCTTTGCAAGAATGGCAGCCTCTGGAAGCTCCGGTGTCTTCCAGGCTATATCAATCAACCGGTCCTGCCCTGCCGGATCCAGAAGCCCGTCACAACACGAGCGGACCTTGGCCTCCAATTCGGCATCGGTCATGGGGTTTTCCGGCCCTCCCCGATATCGCTCGTTGGCCCATCCGGCGACTTCCTTGCCATTTTTCAAGCGGATGGTGATCCGCGATCGCATGACATCAAAACCCTGTGCTTCGATGTCTTTATCCAGTTCGGTATGAATGCGCCGCTGCATCGCCTGCATGGCATCGCTTTGGACAAACTCATCGGAAAACTCTCGCTTCCCTGCCTTTCGTTCCAGCGCAATCATGGCCAGTGCCGCCGGCAGAGAGAATTTTGCCTGCAAGTGGTTGGTCGCGATGGGATAGCGGATTGGTTTTAGTATGTTGGTTCCTGCATGAACCGTGACGTTCTCTATCGCCTCGGATGCAATATCTGCGTCGGTAACCAGCCTTAACATCAGATCGATGGTCGGATGGGTCAGAACCCCGCAAGGGTAAGGTTTGATGGAAACTCCGGGCTCAAGAATTGTCCAGGTCTTGCCGAATCCCTGACTGATCTTCTCTGCACTGACACCTCCGCCATGTACCGCAAAGAAGCCCCAGGGCCCGTCCAGGGCTTCCGGGTCGGCGGTATAACCGCGCCTTGCAAGCAAGGCGGCTGTAATACCGTTTTCGCAAGCGCGGCCGACATGCAGGGGTTTTGTCATCGTGCCGAAATTGCAGCGGATCCCAGCCGCCAGACTGGCTGCAATACCGAAGCCCCAGCGCAGCTGGTCACCCTTCAGCCCAAGCAGCTTTGCCGCTGCCGCATAGGCTCCGAACGTCCCAACGGTGCCGCTGGAATGCATTCCGCGCATGTAGTGTTGCGGCAGCATCCATTCCGATATCTTGCACTCAACTTCAAAGCCGGTAAGAAACGCCAGCATGAATTGTCTGCCGTCGATGCCTTGAAGATACTGCGACATGACAAGTGACGCGGACAGCGGTGGTATGGTCGGATGTGTCAGAAGGCCATAGATGTGGGCCGGATCGGTGCTGACCTGGCTGTCATCCCAGTCATGTGCATGGCCGGCAGTGCCCAGAACCCGCGCAGCCATTGCCGCCGGAACCAAGTTGGATTGCCCAATCAGCAATGCATCGCCACGTCCGGCGGTTTCCATCGCCTCTTCACTCAGAATTTCGACCATCTCGTGATCCGATCCGGCAACAAAGAGCCCGAGGCCATCGAGAATACAGCGTGTACCGATCCGAATAGCTTCTTCCGGCAAATCATCATAGGTGACGCTTTCGACAAAATCCGCTGCAGTCTCGGTGACCGCGGATTGTTCGGGTATTTCGGCGTAAACATTTCTGGCGACGGACATTGGACGTGGTCCTTCATTTGGGTGTTTGGAAACTTGTTTCGAAGGAGAGCTATTCAGGGCTCTCACTCGTTGCCGTGCGCAAGCCGGTCGGCGGCGTCCCGCTTGCGCGACTTGATGAAGCGGCCTACCGGTGTCGAAAAGATGCTGACAACGGCAAGCACAAAGAAGAAGACAGCGATCGGTCTGGTCAGGAACCGCCAGGCATCCTGATCGAACAGGATCATCGACTGGGCCAGGGAGTTCTCAACCAGATGGCCGAGAACCAGTCCCATGATGATCGGCGCCGGAGAGAAACCCGCCCGGTTCAGGAAGTATCCGAGGAAACCGGCGATCAGCATGATGTAGACATCATTCAACGATTGCCCGACACCGAACGCCCCGACGACACACAGGCAAAAGACTGCGGGCCATAGAAACTGGCGCGGAATCAGCGAAATCCTCGAGAAATAGCGCGCCCCGACAAGGCCGAAGGCAAGGAACACGAAATTCGCCAGAAGCATGGCAAAGAAAATCGCATATAGCAGGTTTGGCTGATTTTCGAACAGGTATGGTCCCGGGCGAAGTCCATGGATCTGCAACCCACCGAGAATGACGGCTGCGGTCGCGGACCCTGGAATACCCAGTGCCAGCGTCGGCACCATGGCCCCGCCCGTGGCCGCGTTGTTGGCAGCTTCCGGCCCCGCAACACCTTCAATCTCACCCTTGCCGAAATTGTCCTTGTTCTTCGACCATCGCTTAGCCTCGTTGTAACCAATCATGGCTGCGACCGTACTGCCCTCTGCCGGGAGAATGCCGACGAACGTCCCGATACCCGAAGACCGGAGGATCGTTTTCCAGACGCGCCGGAAATCGTCCAACGTCGGCAATTTGAGTGCAGACATGGAAAACCGTTCCAGCGGTCGGTCTTTCTGCCCCGCCTGGTCGAGCAGTTCCGCCATAGCGAACAGACCAATCAGCACGGGAATGAAACTGATACCCTCGTAGAGTTCCGGCACGCCGAATGTGAAACGCTCCACACCGGTTGTCAGGTCAACGCCAACCGTCGCCAGCAACACGCCGAATGCACCACCGATGAGATTTTTAACCGCCGACTTGCCACTGATCGAGGCCAGCATCGACAGACCGAAAACAGTCAACGCGAAATATTCCGGCGGTCCGAACCTGTAGGCGATTGTTGCAAGAAAAGGTGCGGCAAAAATGAGCACGAATAGACTGAAGATTCCACCGGCTACGCTGGCAGCCGCAGCCATGCCGAGTGCCCGGCCAGCCTGGCCGTTCTTGGCAAGAGGATAGCCGTCAAAAGCGGTCGCGGCGGCTGGCGGGGCTCCTGGTGCGTTGATCAAGATAGCGGTTATCGATCCGCCGAATGTACCTGCACAATAAAGAGCTGCCAGCATGGCAATCGCTGGAATGGGATCAAGGTAGATCGTGAAGGGCAACAACAGTGCTACAGCCATCGAACTCGACAGACCGGGCAATGCACCGACCAGGACACCGACCAGCGTGCCGGCGCAGATCAGAAGAAGTGTTTGCGGCTGCAGGATTGCCAGCAACCCACCGATTAGGTCTTCCATGACAGACCTCCCTCAGCTCAACATTGCCAGCGGTCCGAGCGGCAAGCGCAGACCGAGCAGCAACTGAAACAAGACATAGATTGCAACAGGAACAGCAACCGCGAAGATGCCGATGACCTTGAGATCGCGCGCGCCCCAAAGCAGCGGCAGCGCAATGCACACGGCAAAGAACGACAGCGGCACGCCGACAATGGGAAGCGAGATTGCGGTCAGTGAGAGCAGTCCGGCGGTTCCCCACATTTTCCATGGCGGGTTTTCAACGACTTTCCTGTCGTCTGAACGAAGCCCTTGCACGATCATGATCACAGTCAGCAAAGCGATCACGGTCAATACAAGTCTCGGCATATGGGTCGCCGGCATCCCCTGAGCTGCGCCAAGAGGGTCGCTGTCGAATGTCGTGGTGATGTGAAACAATGCAGCGCACAGAACAAGTATGACGCTGCCGGACACGAGATCTTTCGGCAATCTCATGGCGGTTCCTCCTCTCCAGGATGGCGCGCCCCCGAAAGACGCGCCTCTCCTCCAGTGTCATTTTGATTATTGGCGAAGACCCAGCTCACCGAGCGTTTCGTAAATGCTGGCGTACATATCGCGGATCTGACTGTCCCAGTCTTCGGAACCACCGATGGACGAAGCATCAAGACCGATCCCTTCCAGGTAAGCCCGGTAGGTGCCGTGCTCCATTGCCTTCAGGAGTTTTTCCTCAAGTGCGGCGACGCGCTCCTCCGGCGTGTCTGCCATCACGACGATGCCGCGCACTGTCGAGAAGTTGACACCTTCAACTCCAAGCTCGGCAAGTGTCGGAGTATCTGGCAAAGCGCCCAGACGATGGTCTGCCATAACCGCGAGGGGAATGAAGTCTCCGGACTCGATGCCATCAACTGCTTCACCGTAGTTGAGACCGGCGGCCTGGATGTTTCCTCCCATCAGGTTGGTCACCATGGCACCGCCACCGTCAAAGGGTACATAGGCGACCTTCACCCCTGAGTTTTTCGAAAAGGTAATGGCCGCAATGTGATCGATGCCTCCGGCCTGCGTCCCTCCCCATTTGATCGGGGCAAGTTTCGAAGCTCCCTTGAGGTCTTCGAAAGACTTGATGCCTGCACTCTTGGCAACAACCAGGATGATCGGATCATCGGTGGAGCGAACCACGCCCTTGATGTCGTCGATCGCGATCGGAGCGCGGCCGCGCGCCATGGTGATCAGATGCGTAGGTGTAATTGCCATGACCGTGTGACCGTCGGCCGGTTTCCCCGCCACATAAGACATGGCAACGGTGCCGCCGCCTCCCTTCTTGATCTGCACGAATGCGTCGACACCCAACTCGCGACGTGCCCGGATCAGCATAGTGCGCGCGGTCGTATCGGTACCGCCACCGGCCGAGGCGTGAGTGACGACTTCAACCGGCTGCGAGGGAAAGTCGCTGGCTGCTGCCGGTCCAGCCGTCAGCACCAACGTCGAAACGGCCATGGCCGCTGTTTTCAGAAATGTCATTGGGTCCTCCCGTTAGCTCCCGCACGACAAAGAATGTCGAGCCCACAACAAGTCGGACCACAAATTGCCAACTGTAAACTGTCAACAGTTTACAAAATGACATAGCAGCTCATCGCCTCCAAATGCCGGAAGCTTCAATTCCGAAGTCGCGTTATGAGGGTGAGGACATGCGCGCCCAGCCACCGGCAACATGCTGGCGCATTGCTATCTCGGCAGCTTCAGGATCACGAGCCAGCAGAGCATCAATTATGACCCGGTGCTCCTGATTGGAAACAACAAGATTGCCTTCCTGAACCAGGCCGCGGCGGCGAAACAGATGTAGCTGGTTCACGATCCATCGATAGCTGTGCTGCAAGGCAGGGTTTTCGGCGGCCTTCACCAGAAGTGCATGAAAATCGAGGTTGAGTGTATAGTAACGCGACAGGTTCCCCTCATCTGCCGCTACATCCATTTTCTCGACAAGTTTCAAGAGGTTCTGAAGGGTTTCGTCACTTGCCCGCTCGACAATCAAACGTCCGGTAAGGCCTGCCAATGCACCACGCATTTCATAAAGGTCGCGTGCTTCATCAAGCGTCATCTCACGAACATACATGCCATGATTGGTGGCGCTGACAAGCAGCCCCGCCTGCTCGAGACTGCGGCAGGCTTCCCTGATAGGTCCACGGCTGACACCAAGCCGATTGGCAAGAGCGCTCTCGTTAATCCGGTCGCCTGCTTCCAACTCGCCGGAGATGATCATTTGCTCGATCGCCTCACACACGATTGTGCTGAGTGTCTTGGACCGACGTTGGTTGATTTGCTCCAAGGCAGAACTTTGTGGCTTTTCCTTTGACATGGTCCAAATCTAAGCGCTCATTGAAAACTGTCAACGATGTTTGAGCCCCGATTGTTGCCTTTGGCGATGTTTTCCAATTCTAGTCTCTGTCCCCTCTCCTACTCCCGGTGGAGGTTTCACCGAAAGAAAGATAGGGCGTGCGGCCATCTGCTCGGCACCCGTTTTCATTGCACGCTCCATTCAGTTCCCTCAACGCCTTGATCACGGTCATTCAAGTAAAACACCAGCAAAACGCTACGTCATATTTGTTTGACGAAATGGTGTTGAACGCGATTTTGCGGTAGACTTCTCCCGTCACGAACCAAATCGGCAGGGGTATTGATGCAACCAGACGGGTGAGAACAAATGGCCAACATTTTTTACAAAGCAATGTTACCTTTTGCCCTTTCGCTTCCTCTAGCAGGAACAACTCCAGAACCGGTTCGAGCGAGCGCGCTCCTGGCACAGTGTTCAACCGACATTGCGTCATTATGCAATGGCGTCAGAGAAGGCCGCGGTCGGATCTCCGCATGCCTGTACGCGCACAGCAACAAGATCTCGAACACATGTCGGCCGGAACTGACCAAGGTTACGAACAGTCGCACTTTTGAGCGGATGATCCCGCCAAGTGTCCTGAAGATGAAAAACACGCCCGGAGAAACCAAACTCCGAAAGGTTTGCGCAGCGGACATCAAGGCGCGGTGCCCAGGCGTTCCTCCCGGCAAGGCCAGGCTTCTTGCATGCCTATATGCCTGGTCTCCTCAGGTCAGCGGCACATGCAATACAGAAGCACAATCGGTACTCAGGCATCTGAAGTAACTTTGTCGCACCGCATCACCAACCAAAACCCAACTCGCAGACCGCTCCAAGTTCGAGAGGCAATCCGATGCAACCGATCCCTTACGTTTTCTTCAATGGCAACTGCGCTGAAGCCATGGCGAGATACGCCGAGATTTTTGGCGGTGAGCCTGAACTTCTGCCTGCCTCGCAAATGCCACCCGAGTTTCCGGTCTCTGATGACCGCAAGCACTGGATCATGCATGGTTCACTCAAGATTGGAGACGGCCTGCTCATGGCGTCCGACAATCTGATGGGCGAGACAGGCACTATGGCCGGTTGTGCTGTCACAATCAGTATGCCTGACCTTAACGACGCACGAGCCGCCTTCGAAAAGCTCGCCAAGGGTGGCGAAATCACAATGCCATTCGCCCCGACGTTCTGGAGCGCCGGTTTCGGCACACTGACCGACCGGTTCGGAGTTCACTGGATGGTCGGGTGCGACCAACCTCCGTCCTGAAACTGAGTTCTCTTCGCGGAGTGTTTGGCACTACGTCTCGCGATTGAAAACTGGTCGATGCACGGCTTGTCAAAACAAGACGGGTGCCTAAATGAAATCCGCCTTGCTTGCCCGGATTCTGGTCGATGCGAATTCAAAGAACGCGTGAACCTTTGCATTCCTGCGCATGTCGGGATGCGCCAGCAACCACAGGTCCGAATTGTAATCGGCGGATGCAGTCTCCAGACGAACAAGATCGGCGCAGAACGCGCTGACATAGCAGGGCATCACAGCCAGACCGAGACCTGAACAAACGAGATTGAAAACACTCATCAAGGTATTCGTCGTCGTGACCGGGGCTTCCCGCTCCTTTTGCAGATCGGTCAAACGGCTCATCGCTGTCTTCTGGAGCGTGTCACTCAGTGTGACCCATCGATGACGCGCCGCCGGCAGTTCGCCGATCACCTCCAGGTAATTCCGATGAGCAAACGTTGCGTATGCGATTGGAAACAGATTGCGGCCCAGCCAATGTTCCGGGGGATGACTGGTCGGTCTCAGCGCGACATCTGCATCTCGTTGCATCAGGTCCAGAGGACGGGAGTCGCAGATCAGGTCCAACTCGATTTCCGGATATGCCTGCTGAAACTCGGCGACAACCGACGACAACCGGTGAAGCAAGGAATCCGTCGTCGTTACTCTGAGCGGACCTTCAAGACGCAGGTCCCGCCCCCCAAGTTCTCGTTGGATGCCGTTCAAGCCATCCCTGAGGATCAAGGCATTGCGAAAGAAATGCTCGCCGGCAACGGTCATCACATAACCGTGGCTGAGCCGCTCAAAGAGTTTTACCCCGACCCTGGCCTCGACGCTTTCTATGCGCCGAAACACTGTTGAGTGGTTCACCCCCAGTTTCCGTGCAGCCCCGGAAAGGCTCCCTTCTTCGCAGACAGCCAGAACAAAGGGTATATCAGCCCACTCCAATATCTGTGCATTCATGCAAGGCCTCTTTGCCTAATTCGAGAATTTTCTTGCGCAAATTATCACCTTATCTGTGGTTCGACAATTCGACCGGCTGTTCACACTGGCAAATGGAACAAACGCTCAACGGAAGCCCAACCTCCTGGCATCCCAGCTTGTGAAATGCCCCTCGGAACAATCAAAAACCTGAAATCATTGGAGAAACACATGAACATCTTAGTCATTGGTGCAACCGGCACCATCGGAAAGGCGGTATTGAGTGCCCTGTCACCCAACCACCATGTGATAAGTGCGGGCTTCAATTCTGGTGATGTCACTGTCGACCTCAGTTCAAAAGCTTCAATAAAAGACATGTATAAAACGGTCGGTCGGGTCGGTGCCGTCGTCAGCACAGCCGGTCTCGGCAACTTTGGCTCTTTCTCCGAACTGGATGACGCCGCCTACGATCTTGCTCTCAAAAACAAGCTGATGGGTCAGATAAACCTGGTGCGGCTGGGTCGGGACCATGTTGAAAACGGCGGCTCATTCACGCTGACTGCCGGCACTTTGTCCCGACAACCGATGCCCGGGTCCGTCGTTCTGAGCATGGCCAACGGAGCTCTGGAATCCTTTGCACGCTCGGCGGCACTTGAACTCGATCAGGGGCATCGCTTGAATACAGTCAGCCCTTCGTTCGTCAAGGAAACCATGGAAGTACTGGGCATGGATCCAACCCCTGGCCTTTCCGCAGCCGACACTGCAAAAGCCTATGTTGCAGCCGTTGAAGGCGACATGACAGGCAAGACACTGGATGCACAGGACTATGCGGGTGGCACGAATTCCAGAGTTTGAAAGCTCGGCCAGGGTGATCGAAGTTTTTGAAGGAGTGCAGCCAATCCGGCTGCACTCATACTTGAATACCTGACGGGATCACATTTCCGCACGCAACGGCTCGATCCGGGCTTCCCGAGGTGAAGCGCCGAACCGCTTGGAAAACGCACGGGAAAAGGCCGCTGGACTTGAAAACCCACACAAGGAGGCGACCGACTTGACCTGTCTTCCTGCCTCAAGTTCCGCGCGGGCGATATCCAGGCGCCAATTGGAAAGGTACCCCATCGGAGTGGCGCCAACGAGTTCCTTGAAAGTTACGGCAAATTGGGTCCGGGACATGCCCGCCGTATCTGCCAGTCTTTCCAGGGTCCATGTTTCGCCCGGTGCTTCGTGAATGGCGACCAGTGCCGCGGCAATTCGAGGATGAGCGAGGCCGTTCAAAAGACCCGTATCAGCCTTGCCCTGCTCCATGGCATGGCGCAGCAGCCGGATAACCACAACTTCACACAATCGCTGAAAGGCTGCCTGGCCTCCGCATCGCGGCAGCGTCACCTCCTCTATCAGGGGCGTTACAACGGCAGTCAGGTAAGGCTCTTCAGCCAAGGGTACAGAAATGCAATCCGGCAAGGCGTTGACTAGCTGCTTGCCGACACCCGATATCGTAATATGCGCGGCAACCAGCACGGTTTCATCGTCGCGTGGTTGCAAACCCTTGTTGATGTTCAACAGGCTTGCGTCTAGCGGACAGAACACCAATCGCATTGCGTCTGCATCATCGGACAGAACCCAGAGGTTCGCCAGATGCACACCGGTGTCCTGTGTGTGCGCATTCTCAACCTGAACCCGCAGTCGATCGATCAGGGAAGACAACCGGTCCAGTTTGCCGTTGAAAGACACGCGATAAGGAACGGACACTTTCGTACTCCTGATCATCTTTTTAGTACATTTCCCACTCAAACGTTCACTATCTTAAGGTCACTTGCAAGGAAATTTCCACTCCTGCACCCAGTTAATGAGGAAAACGATGCTTATCCCACGTCAAACCGTACCCGGCCTGAGTGTCGAAACTCTGTCCTCCGGTCCCTTCGATCTTTCCAAGGACGGTGCGGAGTTCGCAACATTGGTCGTCTTTTATCGCGGCCTGCATTGCCCGATCTGCGCCACTTATCTGAAAGAACTCGGACGTCTTACCCCTGACTTTGCGGAAAAAGGCGTCAAGACAATCGCCATTTCTTCAGATGGGCAGGAGCGCACGCAACAGATGGCTGACAAGGTTGGACATCCGGATCTTCGCTTCGGCTACGACCTGCCTCTGGCTGTCGCCAAAGAATGGGGGCTTTATATCTCGACCAGCCGTGGCACCACCTCAATTGGTATCGAAGAACCCGCCCTGTTCTCCGAACCAGGTGTCTTCCTCGTGCGGCCGGACGGTACGCTTTATTTCGCGTCCGTTCAGACCATGCCGTTCGTACGACCGCATTTCCAGGAAATGATCGGCGCACTCGACTTCGTTCAAAAGAACGACTACCCGGCGCGGGGCGAATATACGGGCGCAGTGTAACGCGCCTTCCTGCGCGAAGACGTTTCGGCCCGGACACCTGCTCCCATAGGGTGTTCGTGGTCAAAAAGAGATGCCGGACACTGGCTGCTATTGTGTCCGGCATCTCATTGACGCCTGTTTCAATCCCGTTGGGCGAGGTCGCAGGGCGCCAAGTTCCCGAAGCAGTCTAATATTGACGTCTCAAGCCAAGCACTGCCAGGCCCTTTGCCGATTTCTGCCTAATGCCAGCCTCGATGCTCTGATCTGGAATCCCAGAACGGACGACGTGCTTCCTCTACAGCAGCTTCCCTGGTCAGGTTCAGATCTTCGAGTTCCCTATCGGTCAATTCCAGCAGCTGCCTTCGACTGCGGGAGACCTGGATCCAGGACATCAGCCTCCGCACAAGGATGCCGACAAGCTGACGCACTCCCCGTAATCTTGGCACGGAATGCTGGAGAATTGTCTCCATTGAGCTCATTTTCGCACCTCCTAAGGGTAACAATTGAAGCATTGAACGCATTGTAGCGCTACAATCATATGAATTGACTCCCTCAAAGATGCAATATACTAAATTGTCACCATGACAAATTGGCTTCCTGAGATTCCAGACGGTCAAGGACCGCTCTACATCCGTCTCGCAGACAAAATCGCGGATGACATTGCTACCGGCGCTCTCGGCGCCGGAGCAAAACTACCCCCGCAGCGGGACCTTGCCTACGACCTGGGCGTAACCGTTGGCACCATCGGACGCGCCTATGCAGTGGTGAGACAGCGTGGT
>NZ_JAILWL010000183.1 GCF_025698965.1 Roseibium sp. | reverse complement strand
TTTTGCGCAGTTGAGCGCAATTTCATAACCGGCATCGGCGTGACGCATCACGCCGGTGGCCGGGTCGTTCCAAAGTACGCGTTCAATTCGTCTGTCGGCATCTGCCGTGCCGTCACAGCAGATGACCATGCCTGAATGTTGGGAAAAGCCCATGCCGACACCACCGCCATGATGCAACGACACCCAGGTCGCGCCGGAAGCGGTGTTGAGTAGTGCGTTCAAAAGCGGCCAGTCGGAGACGGCATCCGATCCATCCATCATGGCTTCGGTTTCGCGGTTGGGCGAGGCAACGGAGCCGCTGTCCAGATGATCCCGGCCTATCACGATCGGTGCCTTGAGTTCGCCGTTGCGGACCATTTCGTTAAAGGCAAGGCCGAGGCGATGGCGCTGACCGAGGCCGACCCAGCAAATACGTGCGGGCAGGCCCTGGAAAGAAATGCGCTCGCGGGCCATGTCGAGCCAGTTGTGAAGATGTGGATCGTCCGGGATCAGTTCCTTCACCTTGGCGTCGGTCTTGTAGATGTCTGCCGGGTCACCGGACAGGGCGCACCAGCGGAACGGGCCGATGCCGCGGCAGAACAGCGGGCGGATATAGGCTGGAACAAATCCCGGGAAGGCAAAGGCGTTTTCAAAACCCTCTTCCAATGCCACCTGGCGAATATTGTTGCCATAATCGAGCGTGGGTACGCCTGCATTCCAGAAGTCGACCATTGCTTCAACATGAACACGCATGGAGGCGCGTGCGGCTTTTTCGACTGCCTTTGGATCTGTTTCTGCCTTCGCGCGCCATTCGGCCACTGTCCAGCCCTGCGGCAGGTAACCGTTGACTGGATCGTGCGCAGAGGTCTGATCGGTGACGATGTCCGGTTTTACACCGCGCTTTACCATTTCGGGGAATACATCCGCCGCATTGCCGATCAGAGCCACGGATTTGGCTTCGCCTGCCTTTGTCCAGCGGTCGATCAGGTCCAGAGCCTCATCCAGAGAGTGAGTTTTTTCGTCGACATAACGGGTGCGCAGGCGGAAGTCGGCGCTTTTTTCGTCGCATTCGACGGCAAGGCAACAGGCGCTTGCCATGACCGCGGCAAGAGGCTGTGCACCGCCCATACCGCCAAGTCCGCCGGTCAGGATCCAGCGGCCCTTGAGGTTGCCGTCATAATGCTGGCGTCCGGCTTCCATGAAGGTTTCGTAGGTGCCCTGAACGATGCCCTGGGTGCCGATATAGATCCAGGACCCGGCGGTCATCTGGCCGTACATGGCCAGGCCTTTTTTGTCGAGTTCGTGGAAGTGGTCCCAGTTGGCCCAATTCGGAACCAGATTGGAATTGGCAATCAGCACGCGGGGCGCATCCTTGTGGGTCTTGAACACACCGACCGGCTTGCCGGACTGAACCAGCAGCGTTTCATCCTCGTCGAGCGTCTTCAGGCTGGCGACGATGCGGTCGAAGTCTTCCCAGGTGCGGGCCGCACGCCCGATGCCACCATAGACCACCAGCTCATGCGGATTTTCCGCCACATCCGGATGAAGGTTGTTCATCAACATGCGCAAGGGAGCTTCGGTCAGCCAGGACTTGGTGTTGAGCTCGGTGCCGGTAGGTGGAAACACGTCGCGTGCGTTGTGGCGGCGATCAGTCATTGTTCGCTCCCTGAAGTTTTTTATCTTGTTCTGCGAGTGACGGCGCCAACGTTTCGAGCGCCGTCAGAATGTCTTTAAGGTGAAGACGCAGTTTTTCGGCCTTTGCCGTGTCATAAGCGAAAGGTGTGTCTTCAGTGGCCAGATGGGTCTTTTGCGCAAGCTCCATCTGAATGGCATGAAAGCCTTCCCCGGGGCGGCCATAATGACGGGTAGTCCAGCCGCCCTTGAAACGGCCGTTCAGAACGGAGGTGTAGCCTTCCGCCGTCTTGGTCCGGTCAGAGACCATCGCCTCGATTTCGGGCGCGCAGGTTTTGCCGTTGTTCGTGCCGGTGTTGAAATCCGGCAAGGTTCCCTCGAACAGGAAAGGCACCACCGAGCGGATGGAATGGCAATCATACAAAATGGCGATGCCGTGTCTGGCTTTCACCCGTTCCAGTTCGGCTTTCAGGGCCGAATGATAAGGCGCGTGCCACGCAAGACGACGCTCCTTGATTTCCGCCTCGGCCGGTTCCTTACCCTCCAGGTAGATCGGGCGACCGTCGAAATCGGTTGTCGGGCAAAGCGTGGTCGTGTTCTGGCCCGGGTAGAGGCTCACACCTTCAGGGTCTCGATTGGCATCGATGACATAGCGGTGGAAGTTGGCCCGCACCATGGTCGCCCCGGGCAGCAGACCACTGTAGAGCCGGTCGACATGCCAGTCGGTGTCGGCCAACTTCCGTCCGATGGCATTCAGGCGTGCTTCGATCTCGGCCGGGACGAAGGTTCCCGAGTGGGGAACTCCCAGCACGACAGGACTGTCGCCGCGAAAAATCTCAACCGGCTGCAAGGGCGCCTCCGAGTTTGATCATGTGGTCTTCGGACAGCACCGAAACCAGGGTACGAGACCTGACCAGTTCAGCGGCAATTTCAAGATCGGGGGCCAGATACCGGTCTTTTTCCAAAGCAGGCACGCTCGCGCGAAGCTTGTCGATGACCGATTGAAGTGCGTCGCTGGTTTTCAGCGGATTTCGGTGTTCAATACCTTCAATCGCACACAGAAGTTCAACGCCCAGAATGTGCGACAGATTGATATTCATTCGCCCTAGACGCCGAGCGCCATGAGCGGCCATGGAAACATGGTCTTCCTGATTAGCGCTAGTGGGTGTGGAATCGGTCGAGCACGGATTGGCCAAGTGCTTGTTTTCGCTCATCAGAGCAGCTGTTGTGACTTCGGCAATCATCATGCCGGAGTTAAGACCCGGATCCTTCGCCAGGAAGGGCGGAAGATCGAAGGACAGCGTCGGGTCGACCATCAGCGCAATCCGGCGCTGGGCGATCGCGCCGAGTTCCGCGATCGCCAGAGCGGTCTGGTCGGCAGCAAAGGCAACGGGTTCGGCGTGGAAATTACCGCCGGAAACAATCCGGTCCGCATCGATGAGAACAAGCGGGTTGTCGGTCGCCGCATTGGCCTCGATCTCGAGCGTTGTTGCCGCCATGCGCAACAGGTCGATACAGGCACCGGCAACCTGTGGCTGGCAGCGGATGCAATAGGGGTCCTGGACGCGGTGGTCGCCTTCGCGATGGCTTTCGCGGATTTCAGACCCGGCCATGATATCGCGCATGGCTCTGGCGACTTCGATCTGTCCGCGATGCCCGCGCAACTCGTGAATTTCCGGCAGCAACGGGGCCGTGGAGCCCATAATGGCATCGGTGGAAAGGCTTGCCGTTACCAGGGTGGCTTCTGCGAGTCGCCATGCGTCGAACAATCCGACGAGCGCACAAGCGGTCGAGAACTGTGTTCCATTGATAAGGCCGAGACCTTCCTTCGGACCGAGCACGACCGGGGTCAGACCTGCCTTTGCAAGCGCCTCGCCACCTGGCAGACGGGTGCCTTCAATGACCGCCTCGCCTTCGCCGATGAGGACCGCCGCCATGTGAGCAAGCGGAGCCAGATCACCGGATGCGCCGACAGAACCTTTGGATGGAATGACCGGTGTCACACCTTTTTCAAGGCAGTCCTCAATCAGTTTGAGAACCTCAAATCGCACACCGGACGCACCGCGTCCGAGAGAAAGCAGTTTCAGCACCATCATCAACCGCGTGGTGGTGTGGTCGAGTGCGTCTCCGACCCCGCAGCAGTGAGACAGGATCAGATTGCGCTGAAGTGTTGCCGTGTCCTCCGGCGCAATCTTGACGCTGGCCAGTTTGCCGAAACCGGTATTGACGCCATACACGGCTTCCATACCGCTGGCTGCCTTGGCAACCCGCGCTGCGGCCAGATTGATCGCAGCTTCGGCGGAACGGTCGATGCGAACGGCATGTTCTTCCCGGTAGATGCGTTCCAGGTCAGCCAGGGTGACGGACCCGGGCGTCAGGGTGAGGGTGCTCATTCAGAGCCTCCGAATATGCGTTTTTGAAGTGCGTTGAAGCCGATGCGGTAGCTGAGTTCCGCCGGGTGTTTGACGTTCCAGATTGCAAGATCCGCCCGCTTTCCAGCCAGCAGTGTTCCCCGATCGTCGAGCCCGAGCGCTTTTGCCGCTTCCCTGGTGACACCTGCGAGCGATTCTTCCGGTGTCATGCGGAACAACGTGCAGCCCATATTCATGGTCAGCAGAAGCGAGGCGAGGGGCGAGGAGCCGGGATTGCAGTCGGTCGCAAGGGCGATGGGCACCTTGTGATGACGTAACAGGTCAAGCGGCGGCTGTTGGGTCTCGCGAAGTGTGTAGAAGGCTCCTGGAAGGAGAACGGCGACGGAACCGCTTGCCGAAAGGGCTTTCACCCCGGATTCGTCCAGATATTCCAGGTGGTCGGCGGACAGGGCGCGGTAGGAGGCGGCCAGTGCTGTGCCGCCCAGATTGGAAAGCTGTTCAGCGTGCAATTTGACAGGGATGCCGAGTTCTTTCGCCTTGTCGAAGACACGCGCGATTTGTTCGGGTGAAAAGGCAATTCCTTCGCAGAAACCGTCAACTGCGTCGACCAGCCCTTCCGCGTGCGCCGTTTCCAATGCAGGCAGGCAGACATCCTTCAGGTAGTCGTCAGAACGGCCCTTGTATTCTGGTGGTATCGCATGTGCACCAAGGAAGCTTGTGCGGACCTGCACGGGGCGCATCTGTGCAACACGCTTGGCCGTGCGCAACATTCGCAATTCGGTTTCCAGATCGAGACCGTAACCGGATTTGATTTCAAGTGTGGTCACACCCTCTGAAATCAAGGCATCCACGCGGGGCAGGGCAAGGCGCAGCAATTCGTCTTCGCTAGCTTCCCGGGTCGCTTTGACCGTTGAGACGATGCCACCCCCGGCGCGGGCGACTTCCTCATAAGAGGCTCCTTGGAGCCGCATTTCAAACTCACGTGCCCGGTCGCCACCGTAAACAACATGGGTGTGGCAGTCGATCAAGCCGGGTGTGACGAGGCGACTTTCAAGATCTTCTGCTGTCAGTCCTGAAAACTGCGGCGGTAGGTCCAAGGCCTTTCCGCACCAGGCGATCTTGTCGTCTTCGATCACCAACGCGCCGTCTTCGATCAAGCCATATGGCTTCCCGTTTCCGGTGAGGGTTGCCAATTGGGCATTGGTCAGAAGACGCTTGGACACGAACCACCTCCGGCTTGATTAGATTGCGTTATAAGATAATATGCATGCACATATTAACGTGTCAACGAGGGAATAGCGGCATGTCGACAGTCACGGGAGCGACGATTTTTGCGGACAAGGCGCTTCTGCCGAAAGGTTGGGCCGAAAACGTTGCCATATCCCTAGACGGAGACGGGTGCATTGCGACGGTCAAAAGCGGAGCTGCTCCCGGTGGGCATCAAGTTGGGATACTTCTGCCTGCTCCCGTAAATCTCCACAGCCACGCCTTTCAACGCGCTATGGCGGGTATGAGCGAGCGCCGGGGCGAGCAGGCGCGGGACAGTTTCTGGACCTGGCGGCAGATCATGTTCCGCTTTCTGGACGCACTAACGCCCGAAGATGTCGAAGCGATCGCCGCCTTCGTTCAGATGGAAATGCTCGAGGCCGGTTACGCAGGTGTCGGGGAATTTCACTACCTGCACCATCAAGCGGGCGGAACGCCTTACGATAATCTGGCGGAGCTGTCCGAGCGGATTGTCTCGGCAGCTCAAGAGACAGGAATTGGCCTCACACATCTGCCGGTGCTCTATCAATATGGCGGGTGCGACAAACGCCCGTTGGCACCTGGGCAGATCCGGTTCGGTAATGATTTCGACAGGTTTCGGGAGTTGCATGACCTGGCTTCGAAGGCCTTGCAATCGCTACCGCCCGACGCGGTGATCGGCGTCGCACCGCATTCGCTTCGGGCGGTCGACGAACATGGCTTGAACAGTGCTGTGGCCCTTGCAAGCGACAAGCCGCTTCATATGCATCTTTCCGAGCAGGTGGCTGAAGTCGATGAAGTGCTTGAGGCGCGCGGGCAGCGACCGGTCGAGTGGCTGCTTTCCCATCACGACGTGTCGCAGAACTGGTGTCTTATCCATTGCACGCAAATGACACCTGACGAAACGGTTGGGCTTGCCAGGTCAAAAGCTGTTGCAGGTCTGTGTCCGATTACCGAATCCAGCCTGGGCGACGGCATTTTCGATGGTGTCCGCTATCTGGAAAACATGGGCCGCTTCGGTGTCGGTTCCGATTCCAATATTCGTATTTCCCTGTCCGAAGAACTGCGCACTTTGGAATATTCACAGCGTCTTCGCGACAAGTGCCGGGCTTCGGTTGCTACGCCGGAAAAGTCAACGGGACGGGTGCTGTTCGAAGGCGTGGTGAGTGGCGGAGCGCAGGCTGCGGGCCGACAGGCAGGGGCGATCAGTGAAGGAAACTATGCGGATCTCCTTGCCCTGGACCAAACGGCGCTTGATCTTGAGGGGCGGGAAGGTGATGAAATTCTCGATAGTTACATCTTTGCCGGAGATGACGGGATGGTTTGTGATGTCTGGTCGGCAGGCAGGCATGTTGTTCAGCACGGAAAGCATGTAAAAGGCGACGCTATTCGCTCTAGATACAGATCAACTATGGCGTCTCTGCGCAGCCGCCTTTGAACGCAACAATGCGGAGATGAATTGGACTTGGCTCTGATCGATACGAATTCCTGGACCGGTATCCGTGAAGTCCTGTTGCGACGGATACATGACCGGGTCTGGCAACCTGGGGAGCAGATCCCCCATGAAGCCGATCTGGCAGAGGAGTTCGGCTGCGCACGAACAACGGTCAATCGGGCCCTGAGAGATCTTGCCGAAAGTGGGCTGGTCATTCGCAAGCGCCGGGCAGGAACCCGGGTGGCACTCAACCCGCCTCAAAGGGCGACGCTGACCATTCCGATCATAAGAGAAGAAGTCGAGGCGCTAGGACGCACTTACCGGCACAGCCTGCTGGAACGGGAACTGCGCCCTTTGCCACCGATGTTGCACGGGGCGTTTCAGGTAACACTTGGCGAGGATGTCCTGTTTCTGAAGACGTTGCATTTCGCCGACGATCGCCCCTATGCCTTCGAGGAACGCTACATCAATCTGGCAGCGGCGCCCGGCGCGCACGAAATGGCTTTTGATGAAGTGAGTGCGAATGAGTGGCTGGTGCATAATGCGCCTTACAGCCATGGGGATCTTTCGTTTTTTGCCATCAATGCCGACAAGACGATGTCCCGGAAACTGGATGCAGCTTCCGGGACAGCATTGTTTGCAATGGAACGCATAACCTGGTCAGGCAAGGTGCCGATCACCCATGTCCGCCTGATCTTCGCACCCGGCTATCGCATGCGGACCGAGATCTGAAGTCAGTGGTGCGGCGATCAGTCGATCACCGCGCCTTCTTCATCCTTCTTCATGCGCATGCGCGATTTCAGAACCTTGCCGAAAATGATCGGCAGGACAAAGCCGATGACCGCGAGGCTCCAGAGCGTGATCGAGAGCGGGCTGTCGACAAGCGTCCACCAGTTGCCGTTGTCGATCGTGATGGCCCGGCGCAAATTGTTTTCCATGGCGTTGCCGAGCAAGGTGCCGAGAATGATCGGTACGAGCGGCACATCCAGCTTGCGCAGGATCCAACCCATCACACCGAAGCCGATCATTACCAGCAGGTCGAAGGACGAGCCGGAAATGCCGTAAATCCCGACAAAGCTGACCATTGCAACAATCGGCATCAGGATGCGTGGCGGGATCAGAAGAACGCGGGTGAACAGGCCGATCATCGGGATGTTCATCGCAAGCAGCATGAAATTGGCAATAAACAGCGCTGCAATCAGACCCCAGACGACATCAGGCTGCTGGGTGAAGAGTAGGGGGCCGGGCGTGATGTTGAGGGCCAGCAGAACGGCAAGCAGCACGGCGGTCGTGCCGGAGCCGGGAACCCCGAGGGCAAGCATCGGCACGAGTGCACCGCCCGCTGCTGCGTTGTTGCCTGCTTCCGGCGCAGCCACACCGCGTGGATCACCGGTGCCGAACGTGTTCTCCTTGTCGACCAGCTTCTTTTCCATCGTGTAGGAAATGAAGGAGCCGAGAGACGCACCGGCGCCCGGCAGAACACCGGCAATGAAACCCAAGAAGCTGGTGCGCAGCATGGTCGGCGTACAGGACTTCAGCAGCGAGAAGCTTGGCATCAGGCGGCCGACAGAGACCTTGTGCTTGGCCGCGTCGGAATCTCCATGCCGGTGTTCCAGGAAAAGGAACACTTCCGACAGGGCGAAGAGGCCGACGATGGCGACGAGGAAGTCGATGCCGTCGTAAAGATGCACTTCGCCGAACGTGAAACGCGGCACGCCAGTCTGTGTGTCCACACCCACGGTGGCAAGTCCGATGCCGAGGGCCGCCGCAAAGGCTGTTTTCGCCTGGTTGGTTGAGGCGACGCCGCCAAGGGTGGCAAAGGCAAGCGTAAAGAGGGCGAAATACTCGGCAGGACCGAACAGCAGCGCAATCTTGACGAGCTGCGGTGCCAGAAAGATCAGGCCCCACGTTGCAAGAAATGCGCCGACAAACGAGGCAATACCTGACAGCGAAAGTGCTTCGCCTGCCCGCCCTTTCTTGGCCATGGGATAGCCGTCGAGACAGGTCATCATCGCCGGTTCGTCTCCTGGAATGTTCAGCAGGATCGACGATATCCGGCCGCCATACATGGCGCCGTAATAGACTGAGGTGAGCAGGATGAGAGAGGGTGTTGCGCCGAGGCCAAGGGTAAACGCCAGCGGAATGAGGATGGCGACGCCGTTGGACGGGCCGAGGCCCGGCAGCGCACCCATCATTGTGCCGAGAAAGCAGCCTAAAAGCGCCAGCAGAAGGTTCTGCCAGGTAAGGGCGATCGCGAAGCCGTCGGCCAGAGAAGCGAAAGTTTCCATGGTTCAGCTCCGTTAAAAACCCAGTGGGCCCCTGGCCAGGGAAAGGCCGAGGACAAGGTGGAAGACCGCATAGATACCGACGGATGTCAGGCATCCGGAGACGACGGACGAGAGCGGTCTGGTGCCGAGCCGCCAGGTCAGGTAGGTCGCGGCAAGCGCGGTTGCGATGACGAAGCCGAGTTCCGGCAGAAAGATCGCGTAGAGGATCATCACGACAATCGCGGCACCAACTTCCACGAAACGCATGAATGAGGGCCATTCGGGCGCCTTGTCGGGCTTGATGATGATGGCGAGGGACGACAGTCCGAGAACTGCTGCGATGATCAGAGGAAAGGCTTTAGGACCGACGGCGTCGGAAAGAAAGCTTTCTTCAATTACAAGAGCGGCCCAGGCATATCCGAGTGCGAGGAGAAGCCCGACCACTCCGAAGATGCGGTCGCTCATGGATACCTTCCAGCAAGCGGTTCGATCCTGATCGGGAGACCGCCTGTCAAAGTGTCTTCAAGATAAGAAATGGGGGCACTGCCAAGTGCCCCCAGTCTGGAGATGGCAATCTTATTTGATGATGCCGATCTCTTTCGAGATTTTCTGGATCTGTGCAACGGATTGCGCAACGAACTGCTCGAATGCTTCTCCCTGCAGGTCGAGCGGTGCCAGGCCGTTGGCAGCCATTACACCCTTCCACTCGTCGCTGGCATAAAGATCGGAGATCTTGCCGACCCAGGCGTTGTACGCGTCGTCGGACATCTTGCCCGGCGCATAGAAACCGCGCCAATTCGCACCAACGGCGTCAACACCCTGTTCCTTCGCTGTCGGGAAGTCGGCGAATTCACCTGGCAAACGCTCAGGCGACAGAACAGCAATCACCTTGATGTCGCCACTGTCCACGAAACCCTTGGCTTCGGAGATGTCGCCGGTGAAGGCCTGAACGGAACCGGCAAGCAGCTGCGTGACAGCTTCGCCGCCGCCGTCAAAGGCAATGTATTTGATGGAACGGACATCGTTGATGCCATAAGCGTTTGCAGCAATCAGAACCTTTAGGTGGTCCCAGCCGCCTACTGCAGAGCCGCCTGCCACGGAAACGGATGCCGGATCGTTCTTGATCTGGTCAAGCAGTTCCGGAAGAGTGTTGATCGGACTGTCGGCAGCCACTGCAATCACGCCGTAATCCGCTCCAATGGATGCCAGCCAGCGAACCTGGTCCATGGTGTTACCGGGATAAGCACCCTGTGCAAGCCGGGTTGCGGTTGCGGCAGATGCTGCAACGATCAGGTCGTTGTCGCTATCGCGTTTGTTGACGACTTCAGCGAAGGCAACGCCACCGCCACCACCTGCAAGGTTGACCACCTGCATGGTCTTGTCGAGAAGCTTGAGGTCCTGAAGGGACTTGCCAACCTGACGACAGGTGAAATCCCAGCCGCCACCCGGGTTGGCCGGTGCAATGCATTCCGGGTTTTCCGGTTTGAAGTCTGCTGCTGAAACACCAAATGCAGACGCGCCAATAAACGCAGCCGCCAGCAAAAGACGGGTCGATTTAAATGCCATGATTTGTTTCCTCCACATGATCAGGCTTTATCTGGCCTTTGAAACCCGTTGGTCCGCACAAGCGGATCCCCCCAACGGATGTGAGTTC
Organism: Roseibium sp.; assembly: GCF_025698965.1. Taxonomy (GTDB): domain Bacteria; phylum Pseudomonadota; class Alphaproteobacteria; order Rhizobiales; family Stappiaceae; genus Roseibium. The sequence continues at coordinate 925 of NZ_JAILWL010000183.1, read as the reverse complement.
AGCCTAACGCGAAACCCTGTCACCAACCTGTCACCAGGCGTCAGGTGGCTTGCATGCTGCAATCAGCCGGGGCAAGAGTGAGATGGGGAGGAATTGATCCGTGCGCTTGTTGCTCGTTGAAGACACATTTGACATGGCTGAAGCGATCATGATCCGGCTGGAACGGTCGGGCATTGCCTGCGACCTGGCAAAGACGCTGGAACAGGCGAGGGCTTGCCTGGAAGTTCAGCGCTACGACGTGATCGTACTGGATATCAATCTGCCGGACGGGCTTGGCACCGAACTTCTGAAGGAGATGCGATCCCGGGCCGACCGAACGCCGGTCCTGATGCTGACAGCGGAGTTTTCGGTCGATGATCGCGTGTCGTCACTCAATTCAGGAGCTGACGATTATCTCGTCAAGCCTTTCGATCATCGCGAACTTGAAGCACGTATCCGGGCTCTTTTCCGCAGGGAGTTGAGCGACAAGGCGGAGGAACTGACGCTCGGAAATCTGACATTCAATGCTTCTGCCCGGATTGCACGACAGGATGACAGTCCGATCAACCTTACGCGCCGCGAGTTTTCTCTCCTGGAACTTCTGATCCGAAATCGGGGAAAAACGGTCAGCAAAGAGAGGCTCTTTGAAGGCGTGTTCAGTTTTCAGGACACAGATGTCAGCATGAATGCGCTGGAACTTTATATCGCCCGCCTGCGCAAGAAACTCGCGGATTGCACTATCAGGATCGAGACGCAAAGAGGGCTTGGATATAAGCTGGATGTCGATGACTGAGTTCATCCGCAGGTTGGCCAACACATCCCTGACGGCCCGCGTGGCCCTCGGGATTGCGCTGCTTCTGCTGATCGGCGGAGTGATCGTTTCGATTGCCGCATTTGCCTATGGCCGCGAGGCGGCCCGCAGCGCTTATGACAGGCTCCTTCTGGG
>NZ_JAILWL010000182.1 GCF_025698965.1 Roseibium sp. | reverse complement strand
TACGCTCCGCCAAGGACCCGATGAAAAACAAAATCTAGTACTCGTTGCTGCATTCAGCGCACGTCATTCGCCACTCGCTTTTAGGCCTTGTTCGAGCAAATTCCATTGATGGCGGGAAACGGCGTCTTTCGATGCCAGCAACCAGTAGGTCTCGTGGTGCGGCAGAGATTGTTCCGACACGCGAACGAGGCGACCCGACGCCATGTCCTGCTGACAAAGCGGAAGCGATGCGAGCACAACGCCGAACCCGGCGCGCGCCGCCGACAGAGCAGATGAAAACGTGTCAAAACGCAAGTCCGGAAGCGGTGTTGTCGGAATACCGAAACGCGTGGACCACTCATTCCAGCCTGGTCGTGGCCCCACAAGCGCAATTCGCGGCAATTCCGTCCACTGCTGTGCGGATTTGAGCAGATCTGGCGAAGCGACCGGTGCCAGTGCCTCGCTATAAAGCGGCAATTTGTAGGTAACCGGCCAGTCTCCTGTGCCATAACGGATCTGGATGGTGCTGAATTCCGGAACGGTTTCCGCGGAAAGTACCATGGTCCTGAAAGAAACCTGCGCATCGATATCGGCACGAAGGCGCTTCAGACGCGGAAGAAGCCAGAGTTCGATGATCGATCCGCTGGCCGAGATTGTGAGGCGTTTTCGCGAAATTCCGAAAAGCCCTTCAGAACTCTCGCGCAGGCTTTCAAGCGCTGAGCGCACGTGCGGCAACCAAGTTTCACCTTCAACCGTCAGTGAAATCTGGCGGGCTTGTCGCAGGAAGAGTTGCGTATTCAACCGCTTTTCCAGTTTCCCGATCCGTTGACTGATGGCCGACTGCGTCAAGCCGGTTTCCTGAGCCGCCGCAGTGAAACTTCCCAACCTGGCAGCCACTTCAAATGCTCGCACCCACTCAAGCGGCAGATTGTCAAATCTGGCTCTATCCATAACCAAAACGAACCCTTAGCGTCATAATTCCTAATTTGATTTTATAGAAAGAACCGTCGATCTTGTCATGAACCAAATTGGAGAGGCTTTGGTAGATGATGGACGTTGCAGTGAGCGATGCGGGTGATTTTCTCGCACTTAAGGACGATCAAAAACAACATCGGTTTCATGCAATCTGGCTGCGGGACAATGCAACCGATGCGGAGACGCGGTCGCCAATCAACGGACAGCGTTTGATTGCGTTGCGGGACATCAGCCCGGATGTTCGCATTTCATCTGCTGAAATTGTCGGCGAAACGCTGAAAGTCACCTTTTCTCCCGAGAGCAAATCCGTCGAATATCCGGTATCCTGGCTGCGTGCCCATTCTTATGACCGTGCAGCATCCGACGAAAAAGGTTGGCTCGCACCGGGTATCGAGACCTGGGACAGCGCGCTGAACCAAAATGTCCCTTCCGCTGATTTCGGTTTGGTGAGTTCCGATCCGAACGCAAGGACCAACTGGTTGGCGGATGTTGCCCGATATGGCTTCGGCAAGCTTGAGGGCGGGCCGGTAAAAGACCAGGCGCTGATGCAAGTTGTCGAGTTGTTCGGCTTTGTCAGAGAAACGAACTATGGCCGTCACTTTGAAGTTCGCACGGAGGTCAATCCGACAAACCTTGCCTTTACCGGTCTTGGGCTGCAGGCGCATACCGACAATCCCTACCGTGATCCTGTGCCGAGCGTTCAGGTTCTCTACTGCCTCGAAAGTTCTGCGGCAGGTGGCGAGAATATGGTGGTGGACGGGTTCAGGGCAGCCCAGCGCCTCAGGGAAGAAAACGCCGATTGGTTCGACGTCTTAAGCCGCTATTGTGCCCGTTTTGAATATGCCGGGGAGAAGGGAGTGATCCTCAGATCCCGCAAACCAATGATAGAACTTGCTCCGGATGGCGAACTTATAGCGCTCCGCTTCAACAACCGGTCCACCGCCGCGATCACCGATGTTCCCTTTAACGACATGGACACCTACTACAAGGCCTATCGGAGGCTCGGTGAAATTATCGATGATCCGTCCATGGAAGTCACATTCAGGCTTGAACCTGGTGAGTGTTTCATTGTTGACAACACAAGGGTACTGCACGCCCGCAAGGCTTATTCGGGAACCGGAACGCGCTGGCTGCAGGGTTGCTACTCGGATAAGGACGGACTTCTGTCCACCCTCGCCTCACTGCAAGTGACTTCGCTGGAGGCAGCCGAATGAGCAAGCCGGATTTCACCACTTTGACCCGCGAGAACATTGTCGCTTTTCTGGGCGACATCTTTGAACGTTGTGGCGATGAGGAATATCTCGGCGAGCCGGTCACCATGGCACAACACATGCTGCAGGGCGCCACGCTGGCTGAACAGAACGGCCTGGATGAAGAAATCATCGTTGGCGCGCTGCTACACGATATCGGTCACTTCACATCGGAATTCGGCACCTTCTCGATGAACGACACACAGGACCGCTATCACGAGGAAGCCGGGGCCGAGGTTCTTAGCGGTTTTTTTCCATCGGTCATTACCGATTGCGTCCGCTATCACGTGGCCGCGAAACGCTACCTGTGCGCAACCAAACCGGACTATTTCAATCGCCTTTCGGAGGCTTCCGTCCACTCGCTCAACCTGCAGGGCGGTCCCATGGATCCAGAGGAGGTAACGGAGTTTGAAAAGAACCCGAATCTGAAGAAAATCATCCAGGTTCGCTATCTTGATGAGGCCGGAAAACAGCCGGAAATGGAAACGCCGGACTTCTGGCACTTTGCGCCAATGGTTCAGCGCATTGTCGACAAACATCTGATCGCGGAACTATAGCTCACTGACATCAGGTCTAAGCCGCCGTGAAAGTCCTGACGACAGCGTTCTTTCGTGTTTCTGACAAGCCCGGATTCAATCCTCCAATTGGAACCGGGCTGTTTCTTCACGAAAGGCTTTGCCATCACGAACCAAGGTAGCCGTACCGACATATTCTCCGCTCGGCCAAGCATTGGTTCTGAGTTTCCGCCCTGAAAACGCAACCCATTGCGCTTTCTGACTTTCAATCGGCTTGCCTTCGGTTTCCGCCAGGACGCCCTGAGGTCCTACCAGGCGCATTGCGATCCTGTCCCCCTGCTGCAGATTTATCAGTCTCGCGAAAAAGACAAGTGCGGGAGAACGGCCGGACGGCGCGTTTTCCAACCCTTGTTCCAGATTCAAGGTTGTCACGGGACCGTCGGAAAAGCCTAGCTGGATAATGCTCCCTAGCGCATCTTCCAGCATCAACTCAGTGTCGGTCTGCCACAAGCTCCTTTCCAAGTTCTGTTTGCCATTGTCACCTGATGCACAGACTTCAATCTGTTTGGCACTCCGTTCAACAGCCCCGATAAACGGGTCGACAGTCTTGCCGTCCTTTCGAAGTGACAGATGCACGTGTGGGAACGCAGCAAAACCGGAATATCCGACCTCGCCTAGTTTTTGACCGCGGTCCAGCTGATCACCCGCATTTACCAGAACAGATCCCTTGCGCAGGTGACAGTATTGCGTTTCCCAACCACCGCCATGATCGACCACGACGCCATTACCGCATTCCTTGTTTCTGACACGCACCCTGTCTTCCATGGAAACGACCAACTTGTCCGGCATGTCATTGCGCACAGCCTTCACGGTTCCAGGTGCCGATGCCAGAACATCACCCGTTATCTGTGTGTTCAGCAGTCGAAAGTCCGTGCCTTTGTGACCATCGTAGCTTGCAGGTTTGCAGGCTACGGTTTGAACCTCGTCTCCAGGATCGATATCGACAAAATTCTGAACAAAACAGTCCTTGCCAAGGTCGCAAGCCAGCGGCAGCGACAGCTCAATTTCCTGAGCAAAGGAAGCCGTGCTTTGAACGCCACTGAATGCAGTTGCAATGAATACCGTCGTCAGAATTGTGCCAAAGCGCCACAGCATGGTTTCAGTCCTTTTCAAAAACACGCTTGTTCAGGTAGCGTTGATTTGCAATCGGATTGCCGATCACAGATCTTCTGGAAACCTACTTCATTAAACCAATGGAACAAACGTGATGATAAAATGGCTGTTCGGCATTGTGATCTCGCTGACGCTTACTCTCCCCGCCATAGCTCAGGACCAACTGCAGATCCGGGAGATCGAGAAGGGTACAGGCGAAGAAGCCAATGTCGGGGAAACCGTAGTCGTCCACTATACCGGCTGGCTCATGGATGGAACCAAGTTCGATTCAAGCCTTGATCGCGGAACACCGTTTTCCTTTACCCTTGGCGAACGCCGGGTAATTCCCGGCTGGGAGAAAGGCGTTGAAGGTATGCAGGTTGGTGGCAAGCGCGAGCTGATTATTCCGCCAGACCTTGCCTATGGCGCCCAGGGCGCCGGAGGTGTCATTCCACCCAATGCGACCTTGAAATTTGAAATCGAACTCCTTGAGGTTAAAGGCAAGAAGTTTTCCGATATCGGCAATGAAGCGTTGAAGGAAAAGCTTGCGTCGGGTGCGACCGTGATCGATATCCGCCGCCCGGACGAATGGCAACAGACCGGCGTACTTCCTGGAAGTCATCTGGTGACGTTTTTCGATGCCAGCGGTAACGTCAACCCAGCTTTCGGCACCGCGCTTCGGAAGCTGATTTCAGGTCCTGCTGAGGAGGTGATTCTTATCTGCAGAACCGGCAGACGCAGTCAGGTTCTCTCCGAATACCTGTCTGGACAGGCGGGATTCACGAATGTCGTCAATGTGGAAAACGGCATAACCAGCTGGATTGCCGACGGCGGCGAAATCACTACGGCCGCAATGCCGGAAAACTGCTGGCTCTGCTGAAATCGGGAATGCTCTCCCTGATCAGACGGACGAAGCCAGCGCGAGGCTGAGTCGATTATGGGCCTCAATGACCGGCCCCATTTCCATCGTTGCAATCTGCCCTTCCTCAACAACAATCTGGCCGTTGATGACAGTCGTCTTGGCCGCTTGTGGCGCACAGAATACCACCGCGGCCACCGGGTCATGCAGACCACCTGCAAACTGCAGTGTATTCAAGTCCAAAGTAAAGAAGTCAGCGCATTTACCCTGCTCCAGCGAACCGACATCGTCCCGCCCGAGAACTGACGCTCCACCTATTGTTGCCAACTCCAGGGCTTCCCTAGCCGTCATCCATTCACCCGCCCGCAATGGATGCGAGGGAGGCAGAAGCGCATGTTTGCGTGGCCCTTCCGGTGGCAACAACCCAAGCTGCAGGCGAGCCAGCAGCATGGCCTGCCGCACCTCCATCAGCATGTTCGAACCGTCATTGCTGGCCGAGCCGTCAACACCAAGGCCAACCTTGACACCCGCTGCCATGTATTTCTTGACCGGTGCAATGCCCGAGGCCAGGCGCATGTTGGAGCATGGACAATGGGCTGCGCCGCACCCGGTATTTGCAAAAAGACGAATTTCATCATCGTCGACATGGATCGCATGGGCATACCAGACATCCGGTCCCGTCCAGTCAAGCCCTTCCATCCACTCCACCGGACGTTTGCCGAACCGTTCGAGCGTGTAGCGTTCTTCGTCCAGCGTTTCGCACAGGTGAGTGTGCAGCATCACGCCCTTGTCACGGGCAAGACGCGCGCTCTCCCGCAAGAGATCTTCAGACACAGAGAACGGCGAACAAGGAGCAACCACGATGCGGGTCATCGCCCCTAAAGAGGCATCGTGATAGCGATCGATCACGCGGATACTGTCCTTCAGAATGTCCTCTTCGTTCTCAACACAATCATCAGGTGGCAAACCGCCCTTGCTCTCTCCCAGGGACATCGATCCACGACTTGCATGAAAACGAACCCCGAGTTCCTGCGCGGCTTCAATCTGATAATCAACCTTGTTTCCGCTCTGGAAAAGATAGGTATGGTCGAACACCGTCGTGCAGCCGGACAAGGCAAGTTCAGCAAGACCAATCAGCGTACTGGCACGCGATGCATCCGGATCGGTTTTCGCCCAGATTCTGTAATGCGCCTGAAGCCAGGGAAACAGATTGTTGTTCTGTGCGGCCGGCAGGTTGCGGGTCAAGGTCTGGTTTAGATGATGGTGCGTATTGACGAAACCAGGAAGGACAATCTGGCCCGAGGCGTCAATCACCTTGTCTGCGTTTTCCGGCAGATCCTCGGTCACGCCGACCTTTTTGAGAATGCCGTCTTCAGCATAGAGCCCACCACCGGGAATTTCCCGACGGTCGCCGTCCATTGTGACGAGCATGTCGGCGTTTTTCAAAAGCAGTGTCTGAGGCATGGCAAACTTTCAGCGGACTCGTTCACAATTGATCGTGAACGCAATCTACACACAGGTGCAGACCGAAACCACGATTTGCACGCAGGAAGACTTTCAGGAATTTGCGTTAAATCTACTCTTCCAAAGGCGGCATGCGATTCCAGGCATCGAGCGCGGCAATCTTGTAGGCCTCGGCCAGCGTCGGATAGTTGAAGGTGTTTTCAACGAAATATTCCAACGTGCCCTTGAGGTTCAACACGGCCTGACCGATATGCACCAGCTCCGTCGCCCCCTCACCCACTATGTGACACCCAAGCAAGCGCCGGGTCTTTAGCGAGAAGATCATTTTGAGCATCCCGGTATCAAGCCCCATGATGTGACCGCGGGAAGTTTCCCGGAACCGGGCAACGCCACATTCGTAAGGGATCCCGCGTTCCTTGATTTCTTCTTCGGTCATTCCGACTGTCGAAATCTCCGGCACCGCATAAATGCCATACGGAAAATACTCAGGCGGATCATAGGCCTTCTCGCCAAGCGCGTGACAGGCCGCAATCCTTCCCTGTTCCATTGAGGTCGAGGCAAGACTTGGAAATCCAATCACGTCACCGGCTGCAAAGATATGGGGTACTTCGGCCTGAAAGGTCATCGGATCGACTTTCAGGCGACCGCGATGGTCAACGCCAAGCTTACAGTTCTCGAGATTGAGCGATGGCGTTGCCCCCATGCGACCCGCCGCGAACAGGATGACGTTGGAGCGGACACACCTGCCTCCTTCCAGCGTGATTTCACAATCCGCCGGGCCGTGTTTTTCGATTTTTTCAACCTTTGCCCCAAACCGAAGGGCAATCCCCCGATCGCGCAGCTGATGCGTGAAATCGGCGACCAGTTCCTTGTCCAGGAAATCAAGCATGGTTTCGCGCGGTTCAATCAGTGTCACATGGACATCGAGCGCAGAAAAGATCGACGCATATTCTACCCCGATCACGCCTGCCCCGATGACTGCGATAGATCGGGGAATTTTCGTCAGGTCCAGAATTTCGTCACTATCGAGAATGAATTCGCCATCAAACGGCACGTAGTCGGGACGAAAGGGCTTTGTTCCCACTGCAATAACGAATTTGTCCCCATTAAACCTCAGGATTTCTCCCGCTTCTCCTTCAACTTCGATCGTGTTCGAATCGACGAAACTCGCGGCACCTCGGATCGTATCCACCTTGTTCCGGGCAAACTGGTGTTCGAGAACTTCAACCTCGTGGTCGAGAGTTATGTGCAAACGCGCCCGCAGGTCCCCTGCCGTGAGATCCTCTTTCACCCGATACGAACGGCCATAGAACCCGCGTTCACGCCAGCCCGTCAAATTCAAAACCGTTTCACGCAATGTCTTTGAAGGGATCGTGCCTGTGTGTACGGAGACACCTCCAACCCGGCGGCCTTTTTCGACGACTAAAACACTCCGGCCGAATTTCGCAGCCTGGATCGCAGCCCGCCGTCCCGCAGGACCGCTGCCGATCACAATCAGATCAAAATGTTCCATGTGTTGCCCGCATTGCCATGGTCAAAAAGCTGCGGGCGTTAAAACACATAATCCGCACAATGAAAACGAGGTTGCCGAGGTACAAAACAAGAAAAACGCATCGGAAGACATCCCAGAATTGCTTTCTTTACGCCACACGCGCAATGGTGATAACCTAACGTAAGTTAATTATTTTACTCAGAGTTTTGGAGGGGGAACAAACGATGAGTAGAAATCCAATTGATGCTAAGAAAATTGCTTATGGCGGCACCGGCTTGGTTGCACTCTTGTTCTTTGTCTGCACCTTGTTTCTACTCTTGTACGGATTTTCTGCCTACATCATTCGTTCGCAAATTGATTTGACAACAGCCTCTACCGGCAACAACGCACAAAACAATAACACCATTGATGTCAATGCGGCCAAAAACCTGGATAAACTCATCCACACAATTGAGAAAAACCACAGAATAGAATCCGAAATCGCTGATACGAATAGAAAACTATACGATATTGAATTTAATTACTCTTTGGCGAAGTCAGAAATGACAAGTAATACACTCACGATTACGCAATCGAATATTTCGGTTGCAAATGACATTTCCAATTCGATACAGGAAATTCAACGATCTCTCAAAACGACCGAATATCAGCTCCATGAGCGCCAGGTAAAAGACATCCTCCAGGAAGTGAACAAGGAGGACAGCGCTGGCAGGGTTCTGTTCGTAAACACCCGGGAACACCTGTCGCTCTTCAAGCACAAGCTCGACAATAATTCGGAGAGCATCCCCACGTTTGAAGAGGCTTCCAAGAAAATCGACGAAACCTTCGAAGCTATCGCCACCTATGAGGACACATATTTCTCCTTGAGAGCAGTGAACAAGGACAAGGATTACGAAGCCAAGAAGCTGGAACTGAACAAGAAACATGAAGAAGACAGGCTGAGGAAGCTCCTGAGCACACAGAACGACATTTCCAAAACACTGCCGCCAGAGTCTGAATTTGTTTTCTCCTCTCTCAATCTGCTGGGTGGAACGCTTCTGTTCTTTGTGAAGCTTCCGACCATCGTTTTGACACTTATCGTGACGATCGCAGCTGGCGGCCTGGCGTCGCTCGTCTCCTTCACGCGCAAATTTCTGCATAAAAACAACAGGCAAGTCGGTGTTGGCACGCTTCTGTCCAATGTTGCAGAAGGTGTCGCTGCCTCCATCGGGATCTTTCTTTTCGCAGGAACCGGCATGCTGATGTTGACGCAAGGCGGTGCGAACGCGCCGACCAATGTGGAACTGAGCCCCTACATGGTCGCATTCCTGGCGTTTCTGTCCGGGTTCATGGCCGAAAGCGCATTCAAACGCATCGAGGATGCAGGCCGGGACTTCTTCAAGACAAAAAATGATCCGGATGACGGAGACGCCGGCAACCAGGGTCCGACCGTGCAGATATAATGCACATTCATTGAACGGGCTCTGGCCGAACCGGCAAGTGAACTGGTGGAACTCGCAACTCCGTACTCGAAGGCCGAAAGGCTGCCGCGTTTAAATTCCGGCTTGCGCCTTTTTGACATTGCCATGGGTCCGTTCATCAGTTATGGCTCGTGTCATGAAAATGATCTTGAAATCAGCTTGGTGGTGGCGCGGCGCGATATAGGCGGCCAGCGATCAGTCATGCTCTGAACAGATCGAAAATCACTCCAAGGCCGCCGCGGGATACCGTTGGCGGCCTTGGTGTTTTATAAGGCTGCAAGTATCCCAAACGGCCATCAGAACGGGAACGGAAAAACCATGCCAGTGCCGGCAGATCATACATACGAAACGAACAGCGGGATCACGATCCTGCGCACGTCACGGCCTTCCGACTATGAAACCGGCACCTCTGACTGGATCGACCGGTTGGATGGCGAACTTGGTGCGGTCCTCGCTTCCTCCTACGAGTATCCCGGTCGTTACACGCGGTGGGACATGGCTCTGGTCAATCCGCCTCTGGTTTTGGAGGCCGCTGACCGTAAAGTGGAAATCCGCGCACTCAACGACCGTGGCAGGATCTTGATTCCGGCAATCAGGGATGCCTTGAAAACACATGAAGTGGTTGAAACCTTCGAGGCAGACGACGATCGGATCAACTTGACCGTCAAGAAACCCGACCGACTCTTCAACGAAGAAGAACGGTCTCGGCAACCGTCCACATTTTCTATTGTACGTGCGCTCAAAGACCTGTTTGCTTGCGATGATGAGCAGCTCGGTCTTTATGGTGCGTTCGGTTACGACGTCGCATTTCAGTTCGAGCCGATTGATCTGAAACTTGACCGACCGGAAGACCAGCGGGATGTAGTCCTGTTCCTGCCGGACGAAATTCTGATCGTCGACCACCATGGCAAGCGCGCTTACGTCCTGGAATATGATTTTGTCGTGCATGGCAAGACAACCAAGGGGATGCAGCGGACTGGTGAAAACCGCCCCTACACGCCTGCGAACAGGGATCCGGGACGAGGCGACCATGAGCCGGGCGAATATGCCAAGCTGGTCGAAACGGCCAAGGACTACTTCCGTCGCGGAGATTTGTTCGAAACCGTACCCGGCCAAACGTTTTACGAACCCTGCGCCAACCCACCTTCAGCGGTCTCCCGGCGTCTGGCACAGATTAACCCCTCCCCTTATTCCTTCTTCTTCAATCTTGGCAACGCGGAATATCTCGTTGGCGCTTCGCCGGAAATGTATGTCCGCGTGACCGGAGGTCGGCGCGTTGAGACGTGCCCGATATCCGGCACCATCCGGCGCGGCAAGAACGCCATTGAAGACGAAGCGCAGATCCGGAAACTTCTCAATTCCGCAAAGGACGAGGCAGAGCTCACAATGTGCTCCGACGTCGACCGGAATGACAAGAGCCGCGTTTGTGTGCCTGGTTCGGTCAAGGTCATCGGCCGGCGTCAGATCGAGATGTATTCCCGCCTGATCCACACGGTCGACCACATCGAAGGAACTTTGCGTGAAGACCTGGATGCGCTCGACGCGTTTTTGTCTCACACCTGGGCGGTGACGGTGACCGGCGCCCCAAAACGCTGGGCGATGCAATTCATCGAAGATCATGAAAAATCATCTCGTGCCTGGTATGGCGGCGCGATCGGAGCAGTTCTGTTCAACGGCGACATGAATACCGGACTGACGCTTCGGACAGTGCGCATCAAGGACGGCACTGCGCAGATCCGTGCTGGAGCCACGCTGCTATATGACAGCGTGCCGGAAGATGAGGAGGCTGAAACCGAGCTCAAGGCGGAAGCCATGCGCGCTGCGGTGCGCGAGGCTGGTCTTGCGACCAAGACAAAGGAAAAGCCGGAAGAAAAGAAGCCTGGAAAAGGTTTGAAAATCCTGCTTGTCGATCACGAAGACAGTTTCGTCCATACGCTCGCCAATTATTTCAGACAGACTGGCGCAGAGGTGGTCACCTACCGGACGCCGGTTGCCGATCATGTCTTTCACGACGTCAATCCTGATCTGGTCGTTCTGTCACCTGGCCCTGGAAATCCGAAAGATTTTGATTGCGCAGCGACCATCGGCAGGGCACGTGCTCGGGCATTGCCGATTTTCGGTGTCTGCCTCGGGTTGCAGGCTCTTTCAGAATACTTCGGTGCCGACCTCGGCCAACTGGACATCCCGATGCACGGCAAACCGTCTCCCATCAGCCTATCGGGCAATTCCCTGCTGTTTGAAGGGTTGAACGCGCCAGTTGTTGTCGGACGGTATCACTCACTCTTTGCCAAGCGGGACACGCTTCCAGGCGACTTCAGGGTGACTGCCGAAACGGAAGACGGCGTCGTTATGGCCATCGAGCATCAGAGAGAGGCAATCGCCGCGGTGCAAT
>NZ_JAILWL010000181.1 GCF_025698965.1 Roseibium sp. | reverse complement strand
CTGCTTATCCGGTAGGGGAAACCGATGCGAAAGGCTTTGAATTCGCTTTATCAAGCGTCAACGGCTCTGGCTGCGTGCTGCCTCGTGGTCATCGCCAGCCTCGTGGTCATCCAGGTGCTCGGAAGAGCATTGGACTGGACAAGGAAGATATCCGGGCTGGAACCATTGGGTCTGCAGGTGCCTTCGCTCGCGGAAATCGCCGGTTTCCTGCTGGTGGGAGCTTCGTTTCTGGCGCTTGCCGGAACTCTGCGAAACAGTGATCACATCCGTGTCTCGATTCTGCTGCAGGCTGTTCCGCCGGCAATCGCCCGTTTTCTGAACGTTTGGGCCATTGCTGTTGCCTTTGCGCTGGCGGCCTTTTTTACCTGGCACGCAGGATGGCTCGCCTTTGACAGTTTCAACTACAACGAAACCTCCTACGGCATCATTCCCATTCCGCTCGTCTATCCGCAGCTCATCATGACCTTCGGGTTGATGGTGTTTGCGATTTCGCTTTTTGACGACCTGGTTCTGACCCTTGTGGGAAGCGATCCAAGTTTTGAAACCGTCGTCAAGGACGACCCGATCGAGGGGAAAGAATAATGGACCTTTCCTTGATCGCACTGTTTCTCGGCTTGGGAATGCTTGCGGCTCTGGCGACCGGGATCTGGGTCGCCGTGGCACTTCTTGGGGTCGCACTTGCAACGATGCTGCTGCTGGTTTCCGTCCCGGCCGGACCTGTCATGGCGACCACGATCTGGGGCGCTGCTAATTCCTGGGACCTGACGGCATTGCCGATGTTTATCTGGATGGGGGAGATCCTGTTCCGGTCACGCTTGTCGGAAGACATGTTTGCCGGGCTCTCACCCTGGATGCGTAATTTGCCGGGTCGGCTTCTCCACGTAAACATACTCGGCTGCGGAATATTCGCAGCAGTTTCCGGATCGTCTGCCGCGACCACAGCCACAATCGGGCGCATGTCGCTGCCTGAGCTGAAACAGCGTGGATATGATGAGCGTATCGCCATCGGGACACTCGCGGGATCGGGAACGCTCGGTCTCTTGATACCTCCATCTATCATTCTGATTGTTTATGGAGCAGCGACTGAACAATCCATTGCCCGTCTGTTCATGGCGGGTGTCCTGCCTGGAGCGATGCTCTGCCTTCTGTTTATGGGATATGTTGGTCTCTGGTCCGTGCTGAACAAGTCCAAGATGCCGCCTAAGGAAGAGGTTATTCCCTTTTTCGAACGGTTGAAATCAACGCGACGTCTGTTCCCGGTCATTGGTCTCATCGTCGGTGTGATCGGATCCATCTATGCGGGGCTTGCGTCCCCGACAGAAGCTGCGGCAATCGGTGTCACGCTGTCGCTGCTTTTGTCCTGGGGGTCGGGAACCCTTTCCCGCAGGAGTTTTGTTGACGCTCTCATGGGAGCGACGCGAACTTCCTGCATGATCGCCTTCATCCTGGCTGGCGCGGCTTTTCTCACCGTGGCCATGGGGTTCACCGGGATCCCGCGTGAGCTGGCATCGTGGATTGCAGCGTTGGAGCTCTCTCCGTATGCCCTTTTGATCGCGCTGACACTGTTTTTCGTGGTTCTGGGGTGCTTCCTGGATGGCATCTCCGTAGTGGTGCTGACGACTTCGGTGATCTTGCCGATGGTGGAGCAGGCAGGCCTCGATCTCATCTGGTTTGGTATCTATCTGGTGTTGGTCGTCGAAATGAGCCAGATTACCCCTCCGGTAGGCTTCAATCTGTTCGTGCTTCAAGGCATGACGGGTCGGAATATCTTCTCTGTTGCACGAATGGCGTTGCCATTCTTCCTGTTGATGATCCTGGCTGTTGTACTGATTGTTGCCTTCCCGGGCTTGGCTCTTTGGCTCCCGCAGTCGATGCTGAGCAACTGATGATGACCTAGGGAGAGGTGAAAACGTTGACGGTAAAGTCGGACACCAAGAGTGAAAATCCAATCGGTCCCGTTGTTTCGGCTGCGCATCTCGCGTCCGGAGCTATGCCGGCGCTCTCGGAAATTGAATTTGCCGTCACCATGATGGTCAACGCCTATCATCGATGGATGGTGCGTTGTATCTCAGCCAGCGGCTCGGAAGGACTCGGGCCTCTGGATGTGCTCGTCCTGCATTCCGTCAACCATCGAGGACGCGCAAAGACGCTTTCCGACATTTGTCTGGTTCTGAACATAGAAGACACGCACACCGTAACTTACGCTCTCAAGAAGCTGGAAAAAGCCGGACTGATCTCGTCCGGTCGCCGCGGCAAGGAGAAAACCGCGGAAATTACCGAATCTGGAGAAACTGCGTGTCTGGAATACAAGCGTCTGCGTGAAGCGCTGCTGGTGGAACCGATGAAGGCGCTCGGCCTTGATGAACGAGAGCTCTCAAAACTCGCCGCTACACTGCGGCTGGTTTCGGGAAATTATGATCAGGCTGCGCGAGCTGCGGCAGCGATGTAGATTGATTGTGGCCGGGACACCTGGCATTGACTTGTGGTCGTCGACTTAACAACCTGATTTTCATATTTCCAATTCCTTTTGTCTCCGGCCAAAATGTGCGTGCAGGGTTCTCGAACATTGAATACTACAATATTTCCTGTATTATCGAATTATGAAAGATCAAGACGCAGTCATAGCCCTTGGAGCGATTGCCCAGGAAGACCGGTTGGCGGCATTTCGTCTCCTGATGACCAGGGGACCAGATGGCCTGCCATCAGGTGCCATTGCTGAAAGGCTCGAAATTCAGCCAACCCGGATGTCGTTCCATTTGGCAGCATTGGAGCGCGCAGGACTGGTGACCACACGTCGTGACGGCCGCCACATTCTTTATTCAGTCGATTATGAACGGATGCGAAATCTGCTGACTTTTCTGATGGAAGACTGCTGCGGCAACAATCCCGACGTCTGCTGTCTTCCTGCGAACCGACCTACAAACCCCTCAATTGCCGACAGGACCTGACCTGAATGACCATCACCATCTATCACAACCCGAAATGCGGTACGTCGCGCAATACGCTGGAAATGATCCGCAAGTCGGGCGAGGAGCCACAGGTTATCGAGTATCTCAAAACACCGCCTAGCCGGGGTGAGCTTGTCGACCTGATCAAGGACATGGGTGTTTCTGTGCGCGATGTGTTGCGTCAGAAAGGAACGCCCTATGATGAATTGGGTCTTGGCGAAGACAAATGGTCTGATGATCAGCTTATCGATTTCATGATGGAGCACCCGATCCTGATCAACCGGCCGATCGTTGTGTCGGAAAAGGGCGTTCGCCTGTGTCGTCCGTCGGAAAGGGTGTTGGAGCTACTCGCAGACGATATCGGTTCTTTCACCAAGGAAGACGGGGAGGTTGTGACCCCAGGTTCGTCCGATGCCTGATTTAGATTTTCCGGCAACTGATCTTCAAAACCTTTCCGAGGAGGATCTGGATCCGATATCGCATGATCAGCTCTTTGCATCTGATCCAATGCGACATTCGCCACGCGTGCTTCTGCTTTACGGTTCCTTGAAACCGCGATCCTACAGCCGGTTTCTGGCGCTGGAAGCAGAACGGTTGTTGAAGGCGTACGGAGCTGAAACCAGGATATTTGATCCTTCGGGTTTGCCCCTGCCGGATGATGCGGAACCCAGCCATCCAAAAGTCGCCGAGCTCAGAGACTTGTGCGCCTGGTCTGAGGCGCATGTCTGGTGTTCCCCTGAACGGCATGGTGCGATGACCGGCGTGCTGAAGTCGCAGATCGACTGGATCCCGCTGAGCGCTGGTGCCATTCGACCGACACAGGGTAAGGCTCTGGCGCTTCTTCAGGTGTCGGGCGGGTCCCAATCCTTCAACGCCGTCAATCAGATGCGCGTTCTCGGGCGGTGGATGCGTATGGTGACGATCCCCAACCAATCATCGGTCCCAAAGGCCTATCAGGAATTCGATGAGGCTGGCCGTATGAAGCCGTCTCCACTTTATGACCGGGTTGTCGATGTCATCGAAGAGTTGATGAAATTCACCCTCCTGACCCGAGGGCGATCCGATTACCTTGTCGATAGGTATTCCGAACGCAAGGCAGCACGGCTGAAGAAGGTAGCCGCACAAGACGCGGCTGTTGGAATTTCACGATAGTCTGAAAGCCGGTTTAAGGACGAAGTCCGCAGAAACTCGGATTTTGCCCTTAAACGTCGCCGTTATTCCGGCTGCCGGAGCCCGGTGATGCCGTGACCAGGGTCGCATATTGAGCGAGTTTTGGAGCCAGTGTGATCTTGGGGGGCGCTTCGCCCTGTTTCCGGTTTTGCGGAAACCAGTAACCGCCTGAGGAATTGAGCGGAAAGATCGGGTTGTTTGCTTCGTGCCGGGCCACACTGTCGGGTTTGCCAAACATGTAGCCCTGAACAAGATCGCACCCGGCAGCACTCAGCAGAATCGCCTGATCCTCCGTTTCCACGCCTTCCGCCGTAATCTGCACATCCAGTGATCTGCCCAGACCGACAATCGACGTTACGATCGCGTCCGTACTTGCATCCTTGCCCAGATTTTGAATGAAGGCCTTGTCGATCTTGATCTTGTCGAAAGGGAACAGGCTCAGGTAGCTGAGGGAGGAGTATCCGGTACCAAAGTCATCCATCGCAATCGACACGCCCATATCGTGGATTTGCCGGAGCGTTTCGATGACGGCTTCCGTGTTTGAAATCAGGAGACTTTCGGTGATTTCAATTTCAAGGCGTTTGGGATCCAGTCGGGAATTCTGCAGCGCCTGGGCAACCCGGTTTTGTGTTTCACCGGCGATAAACTGTGCCGGTGAAACGTTTACCGCCACACGTCGTTCCTTGTTTTCCCACAGAGCGGCTTCCAGGCAGGCATGATTGAGAACCCATGTGCCGATCTCTTCTATGAGGCCGGTATCCTCGGCAACTGGAATGAATATGTCCGGCCTGATTGTGCCTTTGCCAGGATGATCCCATCGGATTAGTGCCTCGTACCCTTTGAGCGTGCCGTCACGCAGGGCATATTGCGGCTGATAGACAAGATTGAACTGGTCGAACTTGAGTGCTCGTGAGAGACCTTTTTCGATTTCCTTGCGCTTTTGTGCATCTGAATCAAGGTCCGGCGTATACCAGGCAAAGGTGGATCGTCCGCTGTGTTTTGCCCGATAAAGCGCCAGATCGGCACAATGCAACAATCTCGAAGCGCGCCAGGAGCCGTCCGAGGCTCTGGCAAGCCCCATGGAGAGCGAAATCTTGATTTCCTTGCCATCGATGACACAGGGAGCATCCGTTGCCGAGATCATGTCAGCGGCAAGTCGTGTCATTCGGGCCGGATCGGAAATCGATCTGAGCAGGACCGCAAATTCGTCGCCTGAAAGCCGGGCAACCAAGTGATTGCCGAACACGGATTTCAGCCGTTCCCCTAATATCTGCAAAAACACATCGCCGGTCCCGTGTCCGTGTGTGTCGTTAATCTCCTTGAACTTATCGACATCGATCAGCATGACCCCGATATTCGAAGCCTTTGCCTGGGCGAGCCGCAAAGCTTCGGTAAGGCGCGCATTGAAGACAGCCCTGTTCGGCAATCCCGTGAGCGCGTCGTGATGTGCAAGATACTGAATGTTTCGGTTCGTTTTGACCTGATCGTGGAAGCGCATCCATAAAAGGATGGCTGCAAAGAAAATCGAAATCAGACACAGACCGCCGATTGCAGCGCTGATCGACCAGATCAAAGGTGTCAGGCTGGCCAAAATGTGAGACTGGTTGGTCAGGATCAATAGTCCCGGCACGCCCGGCGTACTGTCGATGGGGGAGTACGCTATGACGGCGTTATCTCCGAACCCACCTCGCCATGTCATATCCGGTATGGCATCGAGAATGCTCCCCGATTTGAGGGCATTCACCGCAGCCGACAGAGTGAAGGGCGAGTTAAGGTCGTCTTCCCTGTACCAATTGATCTTGCTCGCATCGATTCGGGCGCGGGCTCCGTTTGCGACAGAGGCAGGAAAAATGACGGCGGCATCCAGGACGGCCGAATTTCCACTCTTGAGCAATAGCAGATCTTTGAGGGCTTTCAGTTTGTCCGGAGATAGCCCGAGGCCATCCTGCTCCGGAACTGACAGTCTTAATCCTGTGAGTTCCGGTGGAGGTGGCAAGGAACGTTCTTTTGCGAGCGTTTGAAGGATATCTTGCACGCTTTGCTCATGTGGCAAAAAAGCGTGTTCCAGACCGCGTTCCAGCAGCCAGTGGGTGAGCAAGCGATTGCTCGCATAGACGCCTAGCGCCAGCGTCAACACCAGCGACATTGAAATGAAAAAAATAACAATGTTACTTCTTACAATTGGAATTGCCATACGGCGGGGCACCAAATTCAAATATGCATTGCGTCAAATCTAGAATTAAAACCTTTAACCATCATGAATCGTTACGGTTTTGCCTCAAAGTGTGAAGGTTTTTAAGGTGTGCATTGTAAAAATCACACCTAGTGGTTTAGACAGGTCAGCCGAATTATCGATGGCTGGTCAAACCAACCGTCTGCCGATAAGAGTGTGACATACATTTGATTCATCCGGACTTTGGAGGGATCGATAGTCTGAAAGACCCGGTCCCGGTGGGAGTTTTTTAGTGAACGTCTGGAGCAGTATCGGCAGCATCGTAGGTGCTATTGGAACCGGCGGCGCACAGTTCGTCGATCGCCTTGTTCAGCTTGTGCTTGCCCGTCCCGAAGGCACCAGTACCGTTGGTTTCACGGTCGCCATGATTGCCCTTTCGGCAAAAATGGCAAAAGCGGACGGTGTGGTAACAACCGATGAGATTCTCGCATTCAGGGAACTCTTCGAGGTTCCGCCCAATGAGGAACGCAACGTCGCACGCCTGTTCAATCTGGCTCAGGAGGATGTTGCCGGTTTCGAGGTCTATGCCAAGAAGCTTGCCGATCTGTTCCCTTATGATCATAAGACCTTGCTGGATATTCTGGACGGACTTTTTCACATCGCCAAGGCAGATGGTGTGGTCCACGAGAGCGAAGTCGCCTACCTTTCCAAGGTCGCCGAATTATTCGGCCTGACCGATCGGGAGTTTTCCAAAGTTCTTGCGAGACACGTCCGCGAAAACGGCAATCCTTACGAGGTGCTGGGTCTGGGACCCGAAGCCAGTGATCAGGAACTCAAGTCTCACTATCGCAAGGAAGTGCAGGAAACCCACCCCGACCGGTTGATTGCCAGAGGCGTGCCGGAAGAATTTGTTCGCATCGCCAATGATCGGCTTGCCGCCTTGAATGATGCCTGGACGAAAATCTGTGCGGAAAGAGGTATATGAGCGTCGCGACTGATACCGGAATTGAAGCCAGGGTCCATCCTTCGCCCAATCACGGGGAAAGAGCGCCAGGTATGCACATCGATATGGTCGTTCTGCATTATACGGGCATGCGCTCAGGTGAAGAGGCACTACAAAGATTGTGCGATCCACGGGCTGAAGTGTCTGCGCACTATCTGGTTCATGAAGATGGAACCGTTTTGCAGTGCGTTCCGGAAGCAAGGCGCGCCTGGCACGCGGGGCGAAGCTCATGGAAAGGGCAATCCGACATCAATTCTCGATCCATCGGTGTTGAAATCGTCAATCCTGGCCATGAATTCGGATACTGCCCGTTTCCGGTGGCGCAGATCGATGCCGTTATCGCGCTGGTGGACGATATCTGTCGTCGACACAACATTCAGCCTTGGCGTGTCCTGGGGCATTCCGACGTTGCTCCAGACCGCAAGGAGGATCCGGGTGAACTGTTTCCGTGGGACAAGTTATCGGATGCCGGAATTGGCCTTTATGTGAAACCGTTTCCAATTCAGTCTGGACTCTTCATGCAGGAGGGCGACCACGGTCAACCGGTGGAGGCAATTCAGTCCATGCTGGGAGTTTTTGGCTACGATCTGGATGTGACCGGTGCCTTTGACGGTCAGACCAGGAAGGTTGTGACCGCCTTTCAGCGTCATTTTCGTCCCGAACGGGTGGATGGGGTCGTTGACCGGTCGACTGTAGAGACACTGAATGCCCTGTTGCGCAAATTGCCATCTCTTTCCGAGTAACCTGTTCCCTGTCCGGTGCCTCGACTTTTGCTGAGAGCCGGCTCGAAGCCAGTTCAGGTTGGTCGAGCATCGTATTCGGAAACATTACAAGTGATACAGGTTGGTCACAGACATTCCTTGGAAAGCCGTTTATTCGCCGGTTTCAGAACTTTATTTGGACATAAACTACGTTAACTGCTGAAGTTTGATGTCGATTTGCGGTAAAATTCAGTAAAAAATTGAAATAATTCGTGATCAGTAAGCGCCAAATTTCGTCTCATAGCTACGGCATTTCTCCGGCCCAGATTTCAACTGCAATGAAAACCAAAAGGGCTGGACTGAATGTTACGGTCATACACCAAGCTTACTGGGGCGCTTTGCCTTTTCGCCTATGCAACGACACTTACAGCGCCGGCGGCGCTGGCCGCAGGGTCCGGGTCCGATCCTGTCCTGCATGTGATCGACACAGACAAGATCAAAAAGGAAGCCGACGCGATCGCTTCCAGGGAAAATGTGGGTTCCGGATCTGCTCCGCTTCTGCATGTCATTGAATCCGACAACAAGGACACCAAGCAAAAGGAAGCAAAGTCTTCCGGCGCCAAGTCCAAAACGACGGCAAAGGCAAAGAAGAAAACTCCTAAATCAACTGCCAAGGCCAAGAAGTCAGCTCCCAAGAAGAGCACAACCGCGAAACGGGCTCCGATCACTAAGAGCGAATACACCAAGCTGATCCGCAAGGCGGCAGCGAAGCATGGTGTGCCGGTCAAAATCGCCAAGGCCGTTGTCGAAGTGGAAAGCAACTACAATCCGCGGGCGCGGGGACGTGCTGGTGAAGTCGGCCTGATGCAGATTAAACCGGCGACGGCCCGGGGCATTGGATATCGTGGGTCGACAAAAGCCCTGTATGACCCGGAAACCAACCTGGAATGGGGCATGAAATATCTTGCAGGTGCGCACAAGAAAGCCAACGGCGACCTGTGCGGAACCATTCTGCGTTACAACGCCGGTCACTATGCCAAGCGGATGAACCCGGTCAGCAGTCGTTACTGCTCGAAAGTCAAACGTATTCTTGCTTCCAGCTGAGCTGGATCTTGGGCGGTCACTTGTGGCAAGGAAAACCCCGCTGAGAAATCAGCGGGGTTTTTTTAGGTTTTTCGCTCTGAGCAGGAAATTCAGGCAAATTTCTTTCTGGCTGCAGGCACAGACGCGGGCACCTCAGTTTCTTTTGGAACGTCTGGGGCAGAGAAGGGCTGTCCCAACGCGGTGACGACGGGAACGACCCCGGCCCAGATTTCCGTTCCCAGATCTTCCTCGTCATCAACAGGTCCGCCGGTTCGAACCTTAGTGCTCGCATGCTCGATTTCCAGAACCAGGACACCGGTTGCTTTGTGTTCTTTCGCCAGCATGTCTCTGCATTCGTCCCAGCGACCGGGCAGGAGGTGATCGGTGATTGCCGCCAGTGCCGCGATTTCCTCATCCCGATCCGTGACCAGATGCGCCGTACCGTGTACGATTGCGCACCGGTAATTCATGGAGTGGTGAAATGCCGAGCGGGCAACAACAAGTCCGTCGATCAGAGTAACGGTCAAACTTGCCGGAACACCTTCAGAATTATGTTTGACGATGCGGGTCGTGCTGGCTCCATGGATGTACAATTTGTTGCCGATCCGGGCATAGGCCATCGGGATGACCATCGGACGGTCTTCGTGAATGAAGCCACAATGTGCAATCAGACCAGCGTCGAGGATTTCATAGGCAAGGTTACGGTCATAACTGCCCCGGTTCATTTGCCTGATCCTGGCATAGTCCGGCAGTTCAGCCGTTTTTCGTTTTTCCAGAGAGGACATCATCGTCTCCTATTTGTTTTGCATTCTTGGAAGATGTGTGCTCAAAAAATTGGATCTGTAAAAGATCCGGTTTCGGTAAAATGACAGAACCAGTTATTCCTGAAGGCATTCTTTCCCTGGATCGTTCGAGCGATGTCTCGCTGTCGGAACAAATCTATCGCGGGTTTCGCGATGCTGTCCGCAAGGGGCTGCTCTCTTCCGGTACGCGGTTGCCGTCAACAAGACGTCTTGCGGCCATGCTGGAGGTGGGCCGCAACACGGTGAATGCCGCGTATGATCTTTTGCAGGCGGAAGGTATTATATTCGTCAGAACCGGCGCGGCACCCAGGATCATGAATGGGTTGCCTCTGGAAGGGATGACCCACAATCGGTCCTCGACCGCAAGGAAGCGGTCACTTTCAAAACGCGGGATCCTGATGTCCGACAACATTCGAGGCGTCGGATGGGCATTTCGGCATGGAGTGTTGCAGCCTGGAGCCCCAGCACTCGACTGCTTTCCGTACGAAGAATGGGCAAGGTGCCTGCGTCGTGCTGCCAGGCTCGAGCGGAGCCCGGACCTGCAATATCAGAACTATACGGGGCTGCCTGCATTGCGACAGCAATTGTCGCGTCATCTGGCTGCAGAGCGCGGCGTCAGAGCGGATCCGGAGCAAATTCTGGTGACAAGCTCAATGCAATCCAGCCTTTCTCTTCTCGCACAGGCTCTTTCAGACCACGGGGATGAAGCCTGGCTGGAGAACCCTGGATATCTTGGTGCAAAGACTGCCTTTCATGCGGCAGGTCTGAAAATTCGCCCGCTACCGACAGATGAGGACGGGGCAGATGTCGCGGCAACGGACATATCTAAAAGTCCCTCAAAGCTAATTTACGTGACACCTTCGCACCATTATCCGCTTGGGGCGCGGATGCCACTTGCCCGGCGGCTGGCTCTGCTTGAGGCTGCCCGCGCCAGTGGCGCGGTCATACTTGAAGACGACTATGACAGTGAGTTTTTGTTTGCCGGACGCCCCGTCGCCGCTCTCTATGGACTGGCGGAAGAAGGACAGGTGATTTACCTGGGTACTTTTTCCAAAAGCCTGATGCCGGGTTTGCGCGTTGCCTATTGTGTCGTGCCGAACGACCTTGTGCAGCCCTTGACGCAGCTGATGCGCAACATGGGATGCTCGGCCAATGTTCAGGCGCAGGCTGCACTGGCCCATTTCATGGATAGCGGCTGTTATCAAAAGCACCTGAAGCAGATTCGCCAGATCTATCGGAGCCGTGGAGAACAGCTGGTGGACACTTTGCGTTCACGGCTGGGCAACCGGATTCATGTCGAGATACCAACTGGAAATGTTCAAGTGTCAATCATGTTTAGAGAGCGGATTGACGATGTCAGGCTCGCGATGGACCTGCAAAGTCACGGATTTGCAGTGTCACCGCTCAGCAATTGTTATCTCGGATCGGACGCCAAGTCCGGACTGATTATCGGATTTGCCGGAGCGACACCGCCACAAATCACCAAAGGCGTCGAGATCCTTGGAAATCTGATCGAGGCAGTGGGTTAGGAAGATCTTTTGCCGCCCAAAATCAAATCGCATGAGCGCTAAAGACGCATCCTGGGTACTTCCCCGCGGATAATCAGGTTGGCTTCGGTTGCCGAGATTACTTCGTCAACCGTCGCATTCGGACCGATTTCCTTCAAGAGAAGTCCG
>NZ_JAILWL010000180.1 GCF_025698965.1 Roseibium sp. | reverse complement strand
AAGTTGCAGGCGCCTCGAAGGGTGCTGTTGCAGCGATCGAAAAAGCGGGCGGCAAGGTTGCCGTTCTGGGAGCTCAGGCTTAACAGCCTGGGCTTTTCCCATTTGTGGGCAAGCATACGACCGGAGTAGGGCATGGCATCGGCCGCCGAGCAACTGGCGTCAAATCTAAATTTCTCAGCTTTCGCCAAGGCTGAAGAACTCAAAAAGCGCATCTGGTTCACGCTAGGGGCGCTTTTGGTTTATCGACTGGGCACATATATTCCAATGCCCGGCATCAATCCGGACGCCTTCGCGCAGGCCTTTAATCAGGCTCAGTCCGGCATCATCGGCATGTTCAACATGTTTGCCGGTGGGGCAGTCGAGCGTATGGCGATTTTCGCCCTCGGCATCATGCCATATATTTCCGCCTCCATTATCATGCAGCTCATGACGACCGTCGTGCCGTCCCTTGAGCAGATGAAGAAGGAAGGCGAACAGGGCCGGAAGGTCATCAACCAGTATACGCGTTACGGCACCGTCGTGCTGGCCGCGTTTCAGGCCTACGGTATTGCAGTCGGCTTGGAAGGCGCAGCCAATGTGGTGACCGATCCGGGCTGGTTCTTCCGTGCCTCGACAGTGATTACGCTTGTCGGTGGAACGATGTTCCTGATGTGGCTCGGTGAACAGATCACGTCGCGTGGTATTGGTAACGGTATTTCGCTGATCATTTTTGCAGGCATCGTTGCCGGCCTTCCGTCCGCAGTGGTGCAGACGCTTGAATTGGGCCGTCAGGGATCTCTTGCAACCTGGATCATTTTGGCCGTGATCATCCTGGCCGTTGTCGTGATTGCGTTCATCGTATTCATGGAACGGGCGCAGCGCCGTCTTCTGATCCAGTATCCGAAGCGCCAGATGGGCAACCGCATGTTCGAAGGCAACACTTCGTTCCTGCCGCTGAAGCTCAACACAGCTGGCGTGATTCCGCCGATCTTTGCCTCGTCGCTGCTTCTGGTTCCGGCAACCGTGGCAGGATTTGGTCAAGGTTCGGGGAACGAGTGGCTGACTTACATCACGGCAGCTCTCGGCCACGGCCAGCCGCTGTTCATGGTGTTCTATGCTGCCATGATCATTTTCTTCTGCTTCTTCTACACGGCGATCGTCTTCAATCCGAGTGACACCGCAGACAATCTGAAGAAGCATGGCGGTTTCATTCCGGGTATCCGTCCGGGAGAGCGGACAGCGCAATATATTGACCATGTCCTGACGCGGATAACAGTGGTGGGTGCTATTTACATCACCATCGTTTGTCTATTACCCGAATTCCTCATTTCCGCCACGGGCGTTCCGTTCTATTTCGGTGGAACCTCTTTGTTGATTGTCGTTAGCGTGACAATGGATACCGTGTCTCAGATCCAGGGCCACCTGCTTGCGCATCAATATGAGGGTCTGGTGAAGAAAGCGAAACTCAGGGGGAGACGTCGATGAGGCTAATTCTGGTAGGACCGCCAGGAGCGGGGAAGGGGACTCAGGCCGGACGCCTTGTTGAGAAATACGGAATTCCTCAGCTGTCGACCGGCGATATGCTTCGGGCGGCCGTTGCCGCAAAGACGCCGATCGGGATCAAGGCTAAGGAAGTGATGGATGCCGGAGGTCTCGTTTCCGACGAGATCGTTGTCGGGATCATTCGTGACCGCATTGCCGAGGAAGACGCTCAGAACGGTTTTATTCTTGACGGCTTTCCGCGGACGATTGCTCAGGCGGAAGCATTGAATGAAATGCTGGAATCAAACGGTCTGAAGCTGAACGGTGTGCTTGAGCTGCGGGTCGATCACAGCAAGCTTGTCGACAGGATCGTCAAGCGCGCTGAAGACGCAAAGGCTGCGGGGCAGCCGGTTCGTAAGGATGACGACCCGGAAGTCTTCAAACAACGGCTTGAAGCGTATAACCGCGATACAGCAGTTGTCGTGCCGTTTTACGAGAAAACAGGTCTGCTTTCCGTGATCGACGGAATGCAGTCAATTGATGAAGTCACAGCTTCCGTAGAAACCATTCTTCAGGGACTTGACGAAAGGGTTTAGAGCCGGTAAACGACGCGCTCTATCTGAAAGTTTAGCCGGTTCCATGTATGTGGGGCCGGCATTCTCTGTGTCGGGAAGCTTCCGGCATATTCGTACCCCGCAAGGGCCGGACTCCACCGGACGCGGGTATTACCCACCGCGGCAAGACTACGCAGTCTTCCGCCTAACATGGAGACGAACGTGGCACGTATTGCTGGCGTTAACATCCCGACGAACAAGCGCGTAGTGATCGCGCTTCAGTATATTCACGGCATTGGCAAAAAAAATGCCCAGGAGATCATCGAGAAGAACAAGATCGATGCATCCCGCCGTGTGAACGAGCTTTCCGACGCAGAAGTTCTGTCCATCCGCGAAACCATCGACCGTGACTACATGGTTGAAGGCGACCTTCGCCGCGACACTGCGATGAACATCAAGCGTCTGATGGACCTTGGCTGCTATCGCGGCCTGCGTCATCGCCGCGGCCTGCCGGTTCGCGGTCAGCGGACGCACACGAACGCACGTACCCGCAAGGGTCCGGCGAAACCGATCGCTGGTAAGAAGAAATAATCATCAGCACCGCGATTGGTGGTGGAGCTGCCGGAACTACGGCAGTGACGAGATCAATACAAGGACAAGAGAATGGCTAAAGACACGACGCGCGTGCGTCGCCGCGAACGCAAGAACATCTCTTCTGGCGTTGCGCATGTGAACTCCACGTTCAACAACACCATGATTACCATTACCGATGCTCAGGGAAATGCGATTTCCTGGTCGTCTGCCGGCGCACTCGGCTTCAAGGGCTCACGTAAGTCCACGCCGTATGCGGCTCAGGTTGCTGCCGAAGATGCTGCCAAGAAAGCAGCTGAGCACGGCATGCGCACTCTGGAAGTTGAAGTCCGTGGTCCGGGTTCAGGCCGTGAATCTGCTCTGCGCGCTCTGCAGGCCGCCGGATTCCTGATCACGTCTATTCGTGACGTGACGCCGATTCCGCACAATGGCTGTCGTCCGCGTAAGCGCCGCCGCGTCTAAGGCTTCCCAGCTTTAGGTACCTGTTTCTCCAAATGGCAAAGAATGGCCTGGCCTTGAAGCCAGGCGGGATAGCCGAAGGGACGAAAACGTGACCATTCAAAAAAACTGGCAAGAACTGATCAAGCCGACCAAACTCGAGATCAAGCCGGGTGAAGATCCGCGTTTCTTGGCAACCGTTGTTGCCGAGCCTCTTGAGCGTGGCTACGGTCTGACGTTGGGCAACGCGTTGCGCCGTATCCTGCTGTCTTCACTGCAGGGCGCTGCCGTTACCGCGGTTCAGATTGACGGTGTTCTGCATGAGTTCTCGTCGATTCCGGGTGTGCGTGAAGATGTCACCGACATCGTGCTCAACATCAAGGAAATCGCCATCCGTATGGAAGGCGAGGGTCCGAAGCGCATGGTTGTGCGCAAGCAAGGTCCGGGTGTTGTGACAGCTGGTGATATTCAGACTGTCGGCGACGTGGAAGTTCTCAATCCGGACCTGGTGCTTTGCACCCTCGACGAAGGCGCTGAAATCCGCATGGAATTCACCGTCAATACCGGCAAAGGCTACCATTCTTCCGACCGCAACCGTCCGGAAGATGCACCGATCGGTCTCATCCCGGTCGACAGCCTTTACTCTCCGGTCAAGAAAGTATCCTACAAGGTGGAAAACACCCGTGAAGGACAGGTTCTTGACTATGACAAGCTGACCCTGACTGTCGAAACCGATGGTTCCGTCAAGCCGGATGATGCCGTGGCATTCGCAGCGCGCATTCTGCAGGATCAGCTCTCCATCTTCGTCAACTTCGAAGAGCCGCAACGCGAAGTCGCCGAGGACACTGTCCCGGAACTGGCTTTCAACCCGGCGCTTTTGAAGAAAGTCGACGAGCTGGAACTGTCTGTCCGGTCTGCAAACTGCCTGAAGAACGACAATATCGTATATATTGGCGATCTCATTCAGAAGACCGAAGCGGAAATGCTGCGGACCCCGAATTTCGGCCGCAAATCGCTCAACGAGATCAAGGAAGTTCTCGCCCAGATGGGTCTCCATCTCGGCATGGAAGTTGCCAACTGGCCGCCTGAGAACATCGATGATCTCGCCAAGCGTTACGAAGACCATCAGTATTAAGGGGCGTACGCGTCCCTAGAGGATCAACCAGGCAAGTGCTTCTGCAAACGAGCAGACTGCCTGAAAGCAAAAGGAGAGGGCCATGCGCCACGGTAAATCCGGCCGCAAGCTCAACCGGACCTCTAGCCACCGTAAGGCTATGTTCGCGAACATGGCAGCGTCGCTGATCAAGCACGAACAGATCGTCACGACTCTGCCGAAGGCTAAGGAAATGAAGCCGATCATCGACAAGCTCATTACACTGGGCAAACGCGGTGATCTCCACGCACGCCGCCAGGCCATTTCGCAGATTCGCGACACGGCCATGGTTGCAAAGCTGTTTGAAACGCTCGGCGAGCGTTACAAGGACCGCAGCGGTGGTTATTCACGCGTTCTGAAAGCCGGTTTCCGTTACGGCGACAATGCTCCGATGGCTGTCATCGAGCTGGTCGATCGTGATCCGGAAGCTCGCGGTTCCGAAGATCGTGCACGTGTAGAAGCTGAAGAAGCTGCTGAAGACGCAGCGTAAGATCAGCTTGGACTGTTAAGTGAAAAGGCGGGCTCTTGCCCGCCTTTTTTCATGTCTGCTTATCGAGGCGCAAGAGCTGGTTGCCTGGTGCCAGATAATGAAACCTCCGATTATCAATGATTTAAGGAACACTGTCTAATTTGCCCATGTGCCCATAAAGGTGTTTTGGGGGTGGGAGAATTATCGTGTTAGGCAAAAAGAATTCGGAGGCGAAGAAGAGTTCGCCTTCTCTTCGTCTTTCGTTTGTTATTCCGGCGTTGATGATTGTGATTACCGTTGCTGCGTGCACCGCGGTTGGTGTGATCGGATACATGACCGGCCGGGACGGACTGCAAAACGCAGCAGAAGCCGAACTTGGAATGGTGATCACTGCAAGATCCGCCTTGCTGGAAAGCAAACTGCAAGCGGCATCTGCAGAAGTCGTCAATCTTGCATCCAGCGTCTCGGACTCGGTGAGCAATCTTGGCAACGCAACGATGAACCTTGCCAAGGAAAAAGATGAGATTCTTGGTCTTTTTCAAGCATCACAGACGCCTGAAGAACGCGCTTCCATCAGCGGAAAAGAGCAGAAGACAATGTATGCCTGGCGCCACTCGGAAGCGCATCCGGCCTTTTACAATGTCTGGAAAAATGGTGGTTACGCGGATATTTACCTGATCGACCCGGCAGGTCTTGTGCTCTACTCCGTTACCAAGGGCGGTGAATTTCTGTCGCAGATTGGTCAGGGAAGCGCGGCCGATGGCTCCGAACTGGAAGCAGTTTACAAAGCTGCGCTTGAACTGGGCGAAGGCGAAATCGCAGCGAGTGCATTTAAAAAGTATGATGCTGCTGGCGGCGAGGGATCTTTGTTCCTGGCTTCACCGGTCTTCAACTACTCCTTCGGAACGCTCAGCCTGAACGGTGTTGCTGTCGTCCGTCTGGATTCCTCCTTCCTGAACAACATCGTTGCCAATCGCGAAGACCTCGGTGAAACCGGTCAGGTTTATGTCGTCAACCAGGAAGGCCTGCTGTTGAGCGACAAGCCTTTGGCAAGCGAAGCGACTGCACTTGTGACGCAAACGACCGCGGAACCTGCGCTGAAGGCAGCAGGCGGCACCGATGCAGCTGCGATTGTGATTGGCACCGATGGTGTTGCTGATTTGATGGTCGCACGGCCATTGGATTTTCATGGGCAGAATTGGGCGATTGTTGCTGAAAAAAGCGTTGATGAGACCCTTGCAGCGGTCACCAACATGCGTGACCAGATGTTTGTCTGGTCTCTTGGAACGATTGCAATCGCTGCTGTGATCGCATTCTTGTTCTCCCGTTCGATAACCGGGCCGCTTTCCACTCTTGTGGGTGCCTTGAATGCTATTGCATCAGGAGATCTGGGTGCGGATATCAAGGCAGCAAAACGGAAAGATGAAATCGGCGACATCGGTCGTGCCGTTCTTCAAATCCGGCAAAATGCTGCTGAAGAGAACGAACGGCGGGCGGCTGAGGAAGCAGATGCTGCGCGCATTCAGGCCGAGCAGCGTCAGGAGATGCTGGCCAGCCTTGCCGGTGACTTCGAGGCGACTGTCGGCAGCGTGGTCGACAAGGTTGCCCATTCCGCAGCCTCTCTGCGCGAATCGGCCAGCAATATGCGCCAAATGACCGACAGTGCCGGCGAGATGTCTGGCAACGCAGCGACCATGTCGGAAGAAACACTGGCGGAAGTCGAATCGATTGCTGCTGCGTCCGATCAACTGTCGAGCTCAATCCAGGAGATCTCGACTTTGATTGAGCGGTCTTCGAATGTGGCGGCCGCTGCAACCAAGCGTGCGGAAACCACAAATGAAACCGTCAAATCGCTTGCGGAGGCCGCAAACCGCATTGGAGAGGTTGTCACCCTGATCAGCGATATCGCCGACCAGACCAACCTTTTGGCGCTGAATGCCACCATTGAGGCAGCCCGTGCGGGTGAGGCCGGTAAAGGCTTTGCAGTTGTTGCCTCCGAGGTGAAGGATCTTGCTTCCCAAACCGGGAAGGCAACTGGTGAAATCCAGCAGCAAATCGATGCAATCCGCGGAGCTACCGACGACGCGGTCGATGCGATCGGCGATATTCAGAAGACTATCGACGAGATCACCAAATCGGTGAGCGAAGTAGCAGCTGCAGTGACAGAGCAAAGCTATGCCACCCAGGGGATTGCCGAAAACACACAACGCGCAGCCGGTGGTACGTCCAAGGTGACCGAAGACATTCGCAATGTGTCCTCGCTTTCCAACGACACCAATATGGCCGCGCAGAACTTTTCCGAGGAAGCAGCCGACATGGCTATGGAGGCCGAGCAACTTGACAAGGAAGTGCGCAGCTTCCTGGATCAGGTTCGGTCCGCCTGACGTTTCCACCTACGAGAATGTGAAGAGCCGCCGGATTTCCGGCGGCTCTTTGCTTTTGTATTTGCCTCTTTTCCTCCCTATCTGCCATGTATCGCCAAGGGAAATGAGAGATTCGAAATTGAGGACACCTGCTATGCGGCTTGCACGATCCGGCAACGCACACTTTTTTATCCGCGCGGCACTGGCGGGGTTGATTGGAATTTGGGCATCTCTTGCAGCGGCACAGGAGACGCAACCGTCTCCGGCGGACCTTCGCCTGGTTCCACAGAGCGATGCGCAGATCAAACTTTCCTTTGCCCCTGTGGTGAAGCAAGTCGCACCTGCCGTGGTCAATGTCTATGCGAGCCGGAAAGTGGTTCAGCGCCAGCGCGTGTCACCGTTTTTCGACGATCCGTTCTTTAGGCGTTTTTTCGGACAACCGGGAGGTGGTTACAGCGGACCGAGAGAACGGGTGGAATCCTCGCTCGGATCAGGTGTTGTGATCTCAGCCGATGGCACGGTGATCACCAACCACCATGTGATCAAGGATGCGGATGAAGTACGGGTTGCCCTGAGTGACAGGCGTGAATTCGATGCGGACATTGTTCTGATGGACGAACGTACGGATCTTGCCGTTTTGAAAATTCGGGGCGAGGGCCCCTTCGAGCATGTGACTTTTGCCGATTCCGACAGCCTGGAAGTCGGCGATATCGTGCTGGCTGTCGGTAATCCGTTCGGCGTTGGTCAAACGGTGACACAGGGGATTGTTTCAGCCCTTGCCAGGACGCAAGTCGGCGTCACCGATTTTCAATTCTTCATCCAGACGGATGCCGCGATCAATCCCGGCAACTCGGGTGGAGCACTTGTAGACATGACCGGTAAACTTGTTGGCATCAACACGGCGATTTTCTCGCGATCCGGTGGATCCAACGGTATCGGGTTTGCAATTCCTGCCCATATGGCCCGGTTCGTCGCGACGGCAGCGGATCAGGGAGGCAAGGTGCAGCGGCCCTGGTTGGGCGCAACGGTGCAGCTGGTAAATGCCGAGATTGCAGAAGCCTTGTCTCTGGAACGGCCGCAGGGCGTATTGGTGACCGCAGTGTTCGAAGGATCACCA
Organism: Roseibium sp.; assembly: GCF_025698965.1. GTDB lineage: Bacteria > Pseudomonadota > Alphaproteobacteria > Rhizobiales > Stappiaceae > Roseibium. The sequence goes on along the minus strand of NZ_JAILWL010000180.1, from coordinate 3,430 downwards.
GCTCAGGAAGCCGGATTGAGAGTGAGTGACCTCGTGATCGCAATCGAAGGCAAGGAGATTTCTGACCCGAATTCCTTCGGCTACCGATTTGCGACGAAAATGATCGGGGAACAGTCCGAATTTTTGATTTTACGTGACAGCAAGGAAATAAGCCTTTCCATCTTGCTGAAACCGGCTCCTGAGACCGTGCCTCGAGATACCAGGGAGTTGCGCGAATTCTCACCATTCGAAGGCGCAACGGTGATGAACCTTTCTCCCGCCGTTGCCGAGGAGATCGGTGTGGAAGGGGTCTTCGACGGTGTTGTTATCGCGTCTATCAACCGGGGCAGCACAGCCGATCAGGTCGGTTTGAGACCAGGTGATATAGTGCGCGGTGTGAACGAGCAGACCATCGAAACCACTCGGATGCTGGAAACCGTCACGAAAACGCCGCCGCGGGTCTGGCGTCTTGATATCGAGCGAGATGGTAAGGTCTCGCAACTTATTCTGCGGTAGGAGGAACCGTGAGCGATCTGTTTGAAGCTTCCGGTCTGGCGCAATCCGGTCCAAGGCCGTTGGCCGACCGGATGCGTCCGTCGCAGCTTTCGGATGTTGTCGGTCAGGATCACCTTCTGGGTGAAGACGGCACGCTTTCCCGCATGCTGAAAACACGAACACTCGGGTCCCTGATCTTCTGGGGACCTCCGGGAACCGGTAAAACGACGATTGCCAGGCTCCTGGCCAACGAAACAGATCTCGCTTTCGAGCAGATATCAGCGATTTTTTCCGGTGTTTCAGATCTGAAGAAGGTGTTTGAAACGGCAAGAGCCCGCCGCATGAGCGGCAGAGCAACTTTGCTCTTTGTGGATGAGATCCATCGCTTCAACCGGGCACAGCAGGACAGTTTCCTGCCGGTCATGGAAGACGGCACGATCACCCTGGTGGGGGCGACCACCGAAAACCCTTCCTTTGAACTCAATGCAGCGCTGCTCTCCCGGTCGCATGTCATGACGTTTCATTCGCTTTCTCTGGGAGCATTGGAGCAATTGCTGGCGAGGGCGGAGGAGACGGAAGAAAAGACATTGCCATTGGATGCAGAGGCCCGGCAGGTGCTGATCCGCATGGCGGATGGTGACGGTCGCTCTGCGCTTACCTTGGCGGAAGATGTCTGGCGTGCGGCAGCAGAAGACGAAGTCTTCGATGCCGAGCGGCTGCAGGAAATTGTCCAGCGTAGGGCGCCGATTTACGACAAGAGTGCGGATGGGCACTACAACCTGATTTCAGCTCTGCATAAGTCGGTGCGGGGGTCCGACCCCGATGCGGCGCTTTACTGGTTCTGCCGCATGCTGGATGGCGGGGAGGATCCGATGTATCTCGCCCGCCGGCTCATTCGCATGGCGGTGGAAGACATCGGTCTGGCGGATCCGCATGCGTTGGTACAAGCGAATGCGGCGCGCGATGCATATCAGATGCTTGGTTCGCCAGAAGGGGAACTGGCACTTGCCCAGGCGGTGATCTATCTGGCAACCGCACCCAAGTCGAACGGGGCCTATGTGGCATATAAGGCTGCTCTGCGTGAAGCAAAGTCGAGCGGTTCTCTGTTGCCTCCGAAACACATCCTGAATGCGCCGACCAAGCTGATGAAACAGGAAGGTTACGGTGACGGGTATCAGTATGACCACGACGCTCCCGACGGTTTTTCCGGTCAGAACTACTTTCCTGAGAAAATGGTCCGCAAAACCTTTTATGACCCACCTGATCGGGGGTTTGAGCGGGACCTCAGGAAACGTTTGAGCTACTGGAACAAGTTGCGCAATGAGCGTGGCTGATCAAGGTGAAGACTTGAAAATCAGTCTGATCGTTTTGTTGGCACCGTTCACAGGATACCACTGCCATGTGATGAAGAATGATCGCACCGGCTTGCGATTGGACTTCTGCCTCCGAATTTCAGAACCACATAAAGATTGTGAACGATCTTTGTGTTAAAGATTCAGAATTGATGCGGCGGCGACTTCATGAAGGAAATTGAACTCAGACTTGCGTTGGTTTTTTATGGTGGTGTTTCGCTTGCCATCTACATGCATGGTGTGAGCCGCGAAATTCTAAACCTTGTACGGGCTTCGAGTTATCGGCTCGACCGAAAATCCAACGGTTCAACTGCCCCTGAAAACGGGCTGAAGCTCTCACCGGTTCAACTGGCCTATCAGGACCTTCTCAATCTGCTGTCACCCTCCGCCAACATCCGTGTTGTGGTCGACGCAATTGCCGGGGCTTCGGCCGGGGGTGTCAACGGCATTATGCTCGCTCGTGCAATCGCTCATGATCTGCCACTCGACAGTCACAGCACGTTGTGGCTTAAAAATGCCGATGTCACACGGTTGTCGAGACCTCAATCCGGTTTGTCGCGATATCTGAAGATATCGGTATCGCCGGTTCTGGACCGGTTGGTTTCTTCACGATTGAACAAGCGGATCGAGAGTGCGGAAACGCGCGAGAAGCTGCGCCAGTTCATGCAAGCCAGATGGTTCTCGCCACCCTTTTCCGGAGAACGGTTTATCGGCTGGATGCTTGATGCATGCAAGGAGATGGATGAGTTCGGCGAACCAGGCCGGTCGCTGATACCGCGTGGGCAGACGTTAGATCTGTTTGTGACGATTACCGACTATAACGGGGTGAAACGCCGCATCCTCATGGATGATCCCGACTTTGTCGAGGAATGGGATCACAGGCGCATTTTGAATTTCCACGCGGTTCATCGAACACCTGGATTTGTCGACAGCCAGTTTACTTCCGACAACATCGCCGAGCTGGTTTTTGCCGCAAGAGCGACGTCCTCGTTTCCAGGAGCTTTTCCGCCGGCGACCATCGCAGAGATGGAACGGGTGCTCTCCAGACACGGGCAAACATGGCTCAATCGCGATGAGTTTCTCTCCAAGGGGCTCTCGCTGGGGCCGGAGACGCTTGCACAGCATTGTTTCGTTGACGGCAGCGTTGTCATGAACAAGCCGTTTGCCCCGGTCATCAACGTCATTGAGGACCGGCCGGCGGCCCGCGAAGTGGCAAGACGCCTGATTTACGTCGATCCTGCACCTGTGGACACAGTTGCCTCGCAAGGTGGCCCCATCGAGTTGCCGGGGTTCTTCCGGGTCATACTGGCCTCGTTGGCGCATATACCCCGCAATGAACCGATCGGCGATGACCTAAAGGAACTGGAACAGAATAACCGGCGCAGCCGCTGGCTGTCGCAGTTGATCGATTCAGCTGGTCCCATGGTTGAGCAGGCGGTGTCGGGGCTGCTCCCAAAGCGCAGGGCTGTTACCGCCCAGATCCTGTCCAAATGCCGCAAGGATGCGACTGTAGCTGCTTTCGAGCAAGCCGGGTTTGCATTCGTGAACTATCAGTCGTTGAAGCTGCACGCCCTGGCAGAGCGGATCGCCAAACTTACAGCGCG
>NZ_JAILWL010000018.1 GCF_025698965.1 Roseibium sp. | reverse complement strand
GGTTACAAGACTGTCGGAATTTATGCCGGCGCTCTCGGCTGGGGTTACAACACCGAGATCTTCAACGAAAAAGGTTACAAGGAACCCGCCTGCTGGGCCGATCTCCTGAACGAAGAACTCAAGGGTGAGATCCAGGTGGCCAACCCGAATTCTTCCGGCACCGCCTATACGACCCTTGCCTCGCTGGTGCAGATCATGGGTGAAGACAAGGCATTCGAATACCTGAAAGAGCTGAACAACAACATCTCGCAGTACACGAAATCCGGATCCGCACCGGTGAAATCGGCTGCGCGCGGTGAAACCGGTCTCGGCATCGTTTTCCTGCATGACGCCGTTGCACAGGCCGCCTCCGGTTTCCCGGTCAAGGCAATCGCGCCGTGCGAAGGCACCGGCTACGAAATCGGTTCCATGTCGATCGTCAAGGGAAGCAAGAACCTCGACAATGCCAAGGTCTGGTATGACTGGGCCCTTTCTCCTGAAGTACAGTCGCGGATGAAGGATGCAAAATCCTTCCAGCTGCCATCCAACACGGCCGCAGAAGTCCCGAAAGAGGCACCGAAGTTCGAAGATATCAAGCTGATCGACTACGACTTCACGACCTATGGCGACCCGAGCACGCGCAAAGCCCTGCTTGAGCGTTGGGACGACGAGATCGGCGCAATCGCCAACTGATTGATCTCCCAGAGCGGGCCTGCACCGACGTCTTCGGACGAGGTCGCGGAACAGCAATTGAGGCTGATGTTCCATTTCAGTCTCAATTCGGGTCCGTGGTCTGCGGTGCAGGCCCAATTCAAACTTGCTGACATGACGGGGTGGCCATGCAAAGTGGCAATAAACGGCTGGATTATCTCCTGATACTGGGGCTGGTCTCTTTTCTTTTTCTGCCTTGGTACAGAGTGGAGGGAGGCTTTTTCGCCTTTCAATGGCTATCCAGCTTCCTTTCCTCGTCAGATCTCGCGCCTGGCATTCTGCAAATGATTGCGGAAGGGCGCAGCTGGCTGATACCGGCGCTCCTGTTCTTTCTCCTGGGTGCGAGTGCCCGTGTCGTTGCCGATGCTGACAAACGTGGCAAATTGCTGGTCATCGCGGGTGCCCTGGGCATCCTTTTCATGACCATGCAGGGCCTTGCCATCAGCTTCACCGGCTGGGCCTGGACGTTTATGGACAGTTCTTTCGGCATGTTGCCAACAGGGCAGCCTGCTATGGGAGCAGGCGCCATCCTGCTGTCCCTGATCTTCGTGCTCTTCATAGCCTTCGGCTTTGCCGAACGCGGCGTGATGAAGGGCGACGCGTTTGTGGTCGGCTCGATCTCCGTACTCATCTTTCTGGTGACAATTTTCATCTTTTACCCGATCGGCAGCATGTTCGTCGGCTCGGTGCAGGATTTCGACGGCTCGTTCAAGCCGGACGGTTTCATTGAAAACATGCAGGATCCGGCAATCTGGAGCCTCAACTGTGTCGTGGGCGCGGGTCGCTGCGGCGTCGCCTGGCGGACGCTTTTTCTCGCAGTCCTTTCCGGCCTCGGGTCAACTCTTCTGGGTCTTGCTTTCGCGCTCGTTGCAACGCGTACGAATTTCCCGTTCAAGAAAGGTCTGCGGCTGCTGACGGTTCTGCCGATCATCACGCCTCCTTTCGTAATCGGCCTGGCGCTGACACTGCTCTTTGGCCGATCAGGCGTCGTTACCGAAGCTCTGGATTTCCTGTTCGGTATCGAGCCGAGCCGCTGGCTCTACGGTCTCACCGGTATCTGGATCGCACAGGTGCTCTCATTCACGCCGATCTCCTTCCTGGTGCTCATTGGAGTTGTTGAGGGGGTCAGTCCGTCTATGGAAGAAGCCTCGCAAACCTTGAGGGCCGACCGCTGGCGTACTTTCTGGAAAGTATCTCTGCCGCTGATGAAACCGGGTCTCGCAAATGCGTTCCTGATCGGTTTCATCGAAAGCATGGCTGACTTCGGTAACCCGCTCGTTCTCGGTGGCAGCCATGGTGTTCTTTCGACGGAGATCTTCTTCGCCGTCGTCGGATCGCAAATCGATCCCTCACGCGCCGCGGTTCTCGCAATCATTCTGCTCAGCTTTACATTGACGGCCTTTCTTGCGCAGCGTCTCTGGCTCTCGGGCAAGAACTTCGCAACCGTCACCGGCAAAGGCGACAGCGGCGTGCATGCCGGACTGCCAAGAAGCCTGTCCATTTCGGTTTACGGCATCGTCATTCCCTGGATGGGGTTCACGATCGTCGTCTACGGCATGATCGTCTTCGGCGGCTTTGTAAAAACGTGGGGGCTTGATAACTCCCTGACGCTTGAGCATTACGCCCGGGCCTTTTCGATCGGTTTTGAGGACGGAGCGCTCGTGTGGACCGGCGTTGCCTGGAACTCGTTCTGGACAACTATGGAAATTGCACTCATTTCCGCGCCGCTTACGGCAGCCGTCGGCCTGCTGACCGCCTATATCATCGTCCGCCAGACATTTGCGGGCAAAAACGCCTTTGAATTCGCGCTGATGATGAGCTTCGCAATTCCGGGCACCGTCATCGGCATCAGCTATATCATGGCCTTTAACCTGCCGCCGATCGAGATGACCGGTTCCGCCCTTATCCTGGTTGCCTGTTTTGTCTTCCGAAACATGCCGGTCGGCGTTCGGGGTGGCATTGCCGCCATGAGCCAGATCGACAAAAGCCTTGATGAGGCGTCGCTGACGCTGAAAGCCAACAGCGCCCGCACGCTGCGCAAGGTGATCCTGCCGCTGTTGCGTCCTGCAATCACTGCGGCACTGGTCTATTCCTTTGTCCGGGCAATCACCTCGATCAGCGCCGTCATCTTCCTGGTCAGCGCGGAATACAACATGGCGACCTCCTACATTGTCGGTCTGGTTGAGAACGGCGAATACGGTATCGCGATTGCCTATTCCTCCATGTTGATCTTCGTGATGATCACCGTCATTGCCGTCTTCCAGCTCCTGGTCGGCGAGCGGCGGCTGCGCCGGGAAAACCGGGTTTCCGGTCTCGTCAAAACACGTAAATTTCGTTTCTCGCAGGAGAAAACCGCATGACTATTCTGAAAACCGGTTCCGTCGTTTTTGAAAACATTCGCAAAGACTTCGGCTCGTTCACCGCAATTCCGGACCTCTCGCTTACCATCGAACCCGGCACTCTGGTAACCCTTCTGGGTCCTTCGGGATGCGGCAAGACCACGACGCTGCGCATGCTGGCTGGCCTGGAACACCCGACATCGGGACGGATCCTGATCGGCGGCAAGGATGTCACCATGCTTCCTGCCCACGAACGTGACGTTTCAATGGTGTTCCAGTCCTATGCGTTGTTCCCGCATATGAACGCTCTGGACAATATCGCCTATGGACTTGAATCTTCAGGTCTCAGCAAGAAAGAGGCGCGTGACCAAGCCGAAGATGGCCTTGTTCAGGTCGGCCTGGAGGGCATGGGTCACCGGCTACCGGCGGAACTTTCCGGTGGCCAGCAACAGCGGGTCGCGGTCGCCCGGGCTCTTGTTTTGAAGCCCCAGGTTCTGCTCCTCGACGAACCGTTGTCCAATCTGGATGCCCGGTTGCGCAGAAAAGTCCGGACCGACATTCGGGAGCTTCAGCAAAGGCTTGGTTTTACCGCCGTCTACGTCACCCACGACCAGGACGAAGCGCTGGCGGTCTCCGACCGGATTGTCGTGATGAAGGACGGCAGGATTGCCCAGGCCGATACGCCTCAATGCCTTTATGACGAACCGGTTTCCGCGTTCATAGCGGATTTCATGGGAGAGGCGAATATCATCACCTGCGAAGTTCTCGAACGCGATGACAATCAGGTTATTATCGATATTGGCGGGCTTCACCACAAACTGCATACCAAGCGCGGAAAAGTGGGTCAGGCCAAACTGGCCGTCAGACCCGGCTCAGTCACACTTGAACCTGAGGGGAGCTCCGGGCTGGGCGGTGAAATCATGACCACAGCCTACCTCGGCGACCATGTCGAATACGAAGTGAAGACACCTGCCGGCAATTTTTTCGTAATCGACCATGCCGTGGAACGTTTTCTTTCGCCCAAAACAGCCGTTTCCCTCGGTTTTCGGAATCGCGGCCTCGCCCTTGTTGACGGATAGAACCAACCAGAATGATGAATTTCCCGCAGAAAAACGCAACAGATCTTGAGCTCCGTTTCCAACTTGCAAAGGAGCTGGCTGAGGAGGCCGGAGCGGTGGCGCTGGATTATTTTCAGCGCCGTGACGAACTGGTGATTGAAACCAAGCGCGATCCGCAGGACGTGGTCTCGGTGGCAGACCGCAGCGTGGAGGCACTCCTTCGCAAACGCATCGAATCCGCCTTTCCGGAAGACGGTATCCTCGGTGAGGAATATGGCCTCTTGAGCGGCACCGGCCGCTTCACCTGGGTCATCGACCCGATCGACGGCACAGCACCGTTCGTCAACGGTTTGCCGAACTGGTGTGTTTCGATTGCGCTGCTGGCCGACGAAGAGCCGGTGATCGGTGTGATCAAGGCTGCCTGTGACGACGAACTCTTCGCCGCGATGAAAGGCAAGGGGGCAAGCGTCAACGGGCGGTCTCTGATCCTGAACGCCACTAAAACCCTGCAAAACGGGCTGACCGGTATCGGCGGCAATTCACACGTACCACCGGCTATGGTCGGTGCTTCCATCACGCGGCTTCTGGAGGCCGGTGGCAACTTTGTCCGTACAGGCTCCGGTGCCCTCATGCTCGCCCATGTCGCGGCCGGGCGGCTGGTCGGGTATTTCGAACCTTACATGCACGCCTGGGACTGCCTTGCAGGTTATTGCCTGGTGAAGGAAGCGGGCGGAGACCATCTTCCCTTCCCCGTCCAGCGTGACGCCCTGCAGAAGGGGAGTCCGGTCCTTGCTGCAGGTCCTGGCGCATTTCGCGAACTCGTTGAGCTTGTTCCGCACATCGATGATTTCTGACGTGTCATTTGCAGGTTACGCGGTAAAGTCACGCTGATCGCAATCATCGGCAGTTGGAAACAGGTTTATGAAATACTGGTCGTTTTCGGAAGGGTTCGGATTGGAAAACCTGATCCGAATTAGCGGTGAGCTTCCAACCCCGGGGCCACGCGATGTCCTTCTGGAAATGCGCGCTGCTTCGCTCAATTATCGCGACCTTGTGGTCATGCGCGGACAGCATGGGAAACTTGTGCAACCGCCGCTTGTTCCTGTGTCGGACGGTGTCGGCATAGTCATTGATGTGGGAAGCCAGGTTTCCGGGCCGGCAATCGGCGACAGAGCGTCGCCGGCGTTCTATCAGCATTGGCAGGGCGGCCCACCGCCGACAGATCTTGATGTCGGACGGCTTGGCGGGCCCCTCAATGGTGTGCTTGCGACCCATTGCGTGTTCCCTGCGTCTTCCGTCGTCGCAGTTCCGCCGCACCTTAGCGACGAGGAAGCGGCAACCCTACCCTGTGCGGGTGTCACGGCCTGGAGCGCCTTGAGCGAACCATCGCCCGTCCGCCCCGGAGAAACCGTGCTCATTCTCGGGTCCGGAGGGGTTGCCCTGATGGCTCTGTCGCTTGCCAGGGCGTCCGGCGCAAGAACGATTGTCACGACCTCAAGCGCTGCGAAATCCGAGAAGCTTCTTGACCTCGGTGCGGACCTGGTGATTGACAGGTCAATTGACGAAAACTGGGCCAGAACAGTTCGAAAAGCCACTGACGAGGTCGGTTGTGACCGGGTTCTGGAACTGGGTGGTGCAGCAACCCTGAGCCAATCGATCAAGGCGGTTCGCACAGGCGGAACCATCATATTGATCGGCAACGTGACCGGAAACAACGCTGAGCTTTACCTGCCGCTTGTTCTGACACGGCGGTTGACACTTCACTCGGTTACCTGCGGGTCGCGCGCAGCATTTGAAGCGCTGAACCGGGCACTCGAACAGCATGACATCCGGCCCGTGATTTCCAAGGTCGTTCCGTTCCAGTCCGCACCTGCGGCGTTTGCTGCGCTCGAAACGCATCAGGACATCGGAAACATCTGCATATCGTCGTTTCAGGATGGTGATGCATAGACCACTCGGGCCTTGGGCGGTTCGTTCCTACTCCGACAACCGCAACTCCGCGATGAAGTCATAGGCATCGCCCCTGTAAAGGGATTTGGTGAATTCAGCTACACGGCCATTCTTCAGATAGGAAATGCGCTGAATTTTCAATCCGGCCGCCCCTTCAGCCACGCCAAGCAAGTCAGCGTCTTCGGCTGTGAGATTGACGGCAGAGATTTTCTGTACGGCGCGTACCGGACGCTGTCCGGTGAGGTCAAGAACTTCATAGAGCGATGTGATGACCTGCAGCGGGTTGGGCAGAATGTCGATTGGCAATGCCGCCCGTTCCAGCGCCATCGGCCGTCCATCCGCCTCACGCAGACGGGAAATGCGTGCAACCGAGGCGTCAGCCGACAAATCCAGAACGGTCAACTCTTCGGAAGACGGAAGGAATATGCCCCGCTCGAGCCATTTCGACGTGGTTTCCATCCCCCGGCGCTGCATGTCCTCGCTGAAAGAGGTGAGATGCGACAGAGACTGTTCAACCTTCGGTGCTGCTTCACGGATGAAGGAACCGGAGCCTTGCCGCTGCTCGATCAAGCCCTTTTGAACCAGTTCCTGGATGGCTTTGCGCACAGTAACCCGGGACAATTCGGTCAGATCGGCAAGTTCGCGTTCGGGAGGAAGAGAGCTGTTAGGCGGCAAGACACCGTCGCTGATCCCTTCCTCAAGTCGACGGTAAAGCTGAACGTAACGCGGACCGGCGCTTTCTGAGAGCCAGGCTTCTGGCTGCAAAAATTCAGCTACACTGAGCATAGTGACAACTCCTCTGCGAATTCCTGCGCCAATGACAAGGCACCATCGATAGGTTGCCCCTTCGGCTGTGCGAGGGCCGATTGCATGGGAAACTCAAGATAGCCTGCATAATGGCCCGCTATTCCTCCAGTCAGCATCAACGGCAGCCCCTGCGACCAACCCAGCGAGCGAAGCTCGGTCATGATGTGATCCGCCCCGTCCTGGAGAATCTCGATTGCGATCCGGTCCTTCCTTCCCGCAGCTGCGGTTACATAACGCGCAATTGCTCCAAAATCAGCGGGAGACGCCGTTCCCGCATAAGCTACGATGTCGCCGGGAGGACCGAATTTTTCGTGCAATTGCTCAATCAGGGGAGAAGCCGGTTTCAGACCGTCGCAAACGCGCAAAACAGCTGTCAGCGCCTTGCGCCCAACCCATTGGGCCGACGCTTCGTCTCCCAGGACCGGTCCCCAACCGCCGGCGAGCGTGATCCGCCCGGCGCGCTGCATCAACTGAAATGAACCTGTTCCGCAATGAACGAGGATGCCGTCGTCATGACCAAATGCACCACGTGCCGCAGAACGGCGATCGTCTTCGACACGCACGTGATCAAAAGGAAGCTTTCCGGCAACCTTTGTTGCAATGTCCGGCCAGGATGCTCCGGCAAGTCCGATATAGGCGGGAACTCTTTCAAGTTCTGACAGGGATATTCCCAGATCACTGGCCAGTTTTTCCAGTCCGCGAAGAATTTCGCTGATACTGCCGTCCAGATCAGTCGAGACATTGGCACTGCCCACTTCGATGACGTGTCTGCGCTCTCCGAAACCGCCGGCCACCCGGCAACGGGTCCCGCCGCCATCAATGGCTATTGTCTGAAGCTGGTCGTTCATTTGAATACCTATATAATACCTATCTTGATTTTGAAAGCCTAATTTCGCACCATCTGGCGCCGAATTACCAGAATCTACCTGAAAAATCAGGCAAAAAAGAAAATGGTAGACTAATGGTATTAAATAGGTATGATTGCGTTGAAATTGGAGTTTTCGCATGCCTCAACGTAAAACCGAGCAGCTTTATGCAATGGAAAGATCGCTCGATGCCCTGCCGCTGAGCGAGGCAGCGACTGCTATTTCAAGAGCGAATGTCGAAGCTGCCCAGGTTGTGGAGGCTTGTTCCAAAGTCATTGCGCAAGGAGCGATGACGATGGCGGCGACCATCCGTGGCGGCGGGATCCTTTATTATGTGGCCGCCGGATCTTCAGGTCTGATGGCAGCAGCCGATGCTATGGAGCTGGGCGGCACATTCGGCATTCCGACATCCCAGGTTCGTATTCTGATGGCAGGCGGCGTACCTACAACGGCCAATATGCCGGGCGACGTGGAAGACGAAAGCCGCAGCCTGAAGGCCGACCTGGGCGCGATCGGCCCGTCCGATTGTCTTATCGTGGTGTCAGCAAGCGGAGACACGCCCTACGCGGTGACTGCGGCTCAAATCGGCAAAGCTGCAGAAGCACCGGTGATCGCGATCGCCAACAACAGGAATGCTGCGTTGTTCGAGTTCGCGGATCACGTGATCTTCCTCGACACTCCACCTGAAATCCTTTCCGGTTCGACCCGATTGGGTGCAGGGACCGCACAAAAAATAGCCCTGAACTCGCTGTCGACGCTGATGGGCGTTGAATTGGGTCATGTTTTCCGCGGCCGAATGGTAAATTTGCACGCGGATAACGAAAAACTTCACGCTCGTGCCCGCCGAATTGTTCAAGACATTTCAGATGTCGATGAAACTACGGCTGCACAAGCGCTGAACACGGCAGACAACGATGTGAAAGTTGCCTGCCTGATTGCATCCGGGGCCAGAACTCCGGATGAAGCACAAACTGTCCTACGGTCCGCAGAAGGCCGGATAGACCGTGCATTGGCACGGCTTGAAACAACAAAAACAGATTCACGAGATAATTGGAGGCAACCTCAATGATACGGAAGACACTCGCCCTTGCCTTGGCAGGAACCGCCCTGACATCAACAGTGGCCCTGGCGCAGGATGCGGAGCTCACAATCGAGAGCTGGCGCAACGATGACCTGACCCTTTGGCAGGAGAAAATCATCCCAGCATTCGAAGCCAAGCACCCTGGTATCAAGGTCACATTCGCGCCGACCGCTCCGGCCGAATACAACGCGGTTCTGAACTCCAAGCTCGATGCCGGCAGCGCCGGGGACCTGATCACCTGCCGCCCCTTCGATGCCTCGCTTGCTCTTTATGACGCCGGGCACCTGAGCAACCTTGGTGACATGGACGCAATGTCCAATTTCTCCGATGTTGCCAAATCCGCCTGGCAGACAGACGATGCTTCGGCGACCTTCTGCGTTCCGATGGCGTCGGTGATTCACGGTTTCATCTATAACAAGGACGCTTTTGCGGAACTCGGGCTCGAGGTTCCCAAAACCGAAGCCGAGTTTTTTGCAGCTCTGGACAAGATCAAGGAAGATGGCAGCTATATCCCGATGGCCATGGGGACCAATGACCAGTGGGAAGCTGCCACCATGGGCTACAACAATATCGGCCCGAACTACTGGAAGGGTGAGGAAGGCCGTCTTGCACTGATCAAGGGCGAGCAGAAACTCACAGATCCGCAGTGGACTGCACCCTATGCCACGCTCGCAAAGTGGGGCTCGTATCTGGGTGACGGTTATGAAGCCCAGACTTATCCCGACAGCCAGAACATCTTCACGCTTGGCCGGGCGGCAATCTATCCCGCCGGTTCCTGGGAGATCGCGGGTTTCAACACGCAGGCAGACTTTGAGCTCGGTGCCTTCCCGCCGCCGGTCCAGAACGACGGCGACACCTGCTATATCTCCGACCACACCGATATCGGTATCGGCATGAATGCCAAGTCGGACAACCCGGAAGCTGCACGCACCTTCCTGACCTGGGTCGCGAGCCCGGAATTCGCGGCCATCATGGGCAACGCTTTGCCTGGCTTCTTCCCGCTGTCGAAAGAACCGGTGAACCTTGAAGATCCGCTTGCGAAGGAATTTGTAAGCTGGCGGGACAAGTGCGAATCCACGATCCGCTCGACTTACCATATCCTGTCTCGCGGCACGCCTAACCTGGAAAACGAGACCTGGGGCGCTTCGGTCGCCGCAATCAAGGGCACCTCTTCTCCGGATGAGCTTGGTGCTGAGCTTCAAAAGGGCCTTGCCAGCTGGTACGCCCCTCACCAGTAAGCTGCTGACACCCTCCCCGCCGCGACCGGCGGGGAGGGTTTCGCTATCCAGAACGAGACACGACGGGTTTCCTGACGTCCACCCGGATGAAACCATGCGGGATCGTTTCGCGTGCCGTTTGGCATCTGACGCCACACTCACGGAATGAGATTGACAGTGACGCACCACAAACCAAAAATCCGATGGCATATCATCGTGTTCCTGACGCCAGCAGTGCTGGTTTATACGTCGGTGATGATCTTTCCCCTGTTCAATACCCTCCGTCTGGCGCTTTACAGCCAGTTCGAACAGCAACGCGTGTTCGTCGGGCTACAGAACTTTCAGACGCTGTTCGGAGATCCGATCTGGTCGGAGCAGTTCTGGAATGCCCTTGGCAACAACTTCTGGTTCTTTTTCATCCATATGCTGGTGCAGAACCCGATCGGCATCATTCTCGCCGCGATCCTGAGCCATCCGCGCCTTCGGTTCGCTGCACTCTATCGATCCGCCATTTTCATTCCGACAATCCTCAGCTTCGTGATCGTAGGCTTTGCCTGGAAACTGATCCTGTCCCCGATCTGGGGGATCGCGCCGTCCATGCTGGATGCGATCGGCCTGAAGTTTCTGTACGCACCCTGGCTCGGCAAGGAAGAATACGCACTGACGACCCTGTCGCTGATTTCGGTCTGGCAGTTCGTCGGAATTCCGATGATGCTGATCTACGCCTCATTGCTTGCGATCCCGGATGAGATCCTGGAAGCCGCCGAAATCGATGGCATCACCGGCATGTCGGCTTTCTGGAAAATCAAACTGCCGTTGATCCTGCCGTCGATCGGAATCATCTCGATCCTCACGTTTGTCGGCAATTTCAACGCCTTCGATCTGATCTACACGGCCCAGGGCGCCCTCGCCGGACCTGACTTTTCGACGGATATTCTGGGCACGTTCCTTTACCGCACCTTCTTCGGCTTTCAGTTGCAACTTGGCGATCCTTACATGGGATCGGCCATCGCGAGCGCCATGTTCGCAATCATCCTGATCGGTGTCTGTATCTACCTGTTTGGCATACAGACCCGCATGCGCCGCTATCAGCTGTGAGGTTGAATTCATGCATACCGCACGCACAAATCCACTGAATACCCTGGCGATGCACGGCGCGCTGATCCTCTATACGCTGATCGCGCTGTTTCCCGTGTTCGTTATCCTGATCAACAGTTTCAAAACCCGTAAGGCCATCTTCCGCGAACCCTTGTCACTGCCGACGGCCGACAGTTTTTCGATGATCGGCTATCAGACGGTGATGAAACAGGGGGATTTCTTTCTCTATTTCCAGAACTCCATGATCGTCACGGTCGCCTCGCTGTTCTTCATCCTGCTTTTCGGCGCCATGGCCGCCTTTGCCCTCAGTGAATACCGGTTCCGCGGCAACATGCTGATGGGGCTGTATCTGGCATTGGGGATCATGATCCCGATCAGGATCGGAACCGTGGCCATTCTGGAGATGATGGTGGCGACCGGCCTGGTGAATTCGCTCCTGGCACTCATCCTGGTCTACACGGCACAGGGACTGCCTCTGGCCGTTTTCATCCTGAGCGAGTTCATGCGGCAGGTCTCCGATGACCTGAAAAATGCCGGCCGCATCGACGGGCTCACCGAATACACGATTTTCTTCAAGCTGGTGCTGCCTCTGGTCCGCCCTGCCATGGCAACGGTTGCGGTTTTCAACATGATCCCGATCTGGAACGATCTATGGTTCCCGCTGATCCTGGCACCGGCTGAAGAAGTCAAGACGCTGACACTCGGCAGCCAGGTTTTCATCGGACAATTTGTCACCGACTGGAATGCCGTGCTTTCGGCGCTTTCCATGGCGATCCTTCCGGTCCTCATTCTCTATGTCATCTTCTCACGCCAGCTTATCCGCGGCATCACGTCTGGAGCGGTCAAATGAAGCGCGTCCTTATCGCCGGCCTCGGCAATATGGGGCTTTCTCATGCGCTGGCGTATCACAATCACCCGGACGCCGAGATCGTTGGCCTGGTCAACCGCTCGCCGGTTGCCCTGCCGGAAGAACTGTCCGGCTACCCGGTATTCACCTCGTTCGACACCGGGTTGGAAACCAACCCAGATGTGGTGGTGGTTGCCACCTATTCGGACAGCCATGCCGACTATGCCTGTGCGGCGATGGATGCCGGGGCACATGTCTTTGTCGAAAAGCCGCTGGCAACCAATGTTGCTGATGCAAGACGTGTCGTGGCAAAGGCCCGGGAGACAAACAGAAAACTGGTGGTCGGCTATATCCTGCGTCATCACCCGTCCTGGCAGCGCCTGATCAGCGAAGCGCAGGCGCTTGGTGGTCCGTTTGTGTTCCGCCTGAATCTCAACCAGCAATCTTCGGGTCCGCAATGGGAAACGCACAAAGCCCTTATGCGCACCACCAGCCCGATTGTCGATTGCGGCGTTCACTATGTCGACGTGATGTGCCAGATCACCGATGCGGAGCCTGAGCGTGTCCACGGCATGGGTGTGAGGCTCAGCAACGAGATCGCACACGACATGTACAATTACGGACAGTTTCAAGTCGTCTTCAAGGACGGCTCCGTCGGCTGGTACGAGGCCGGATGGGGTCCGATGATGTCGGAGACCGCGTTTTTCGTGAAAGACATCGTTTCTCCGAACGGTTCGGTTTCGATCACCGAGAGCAACAAGGGTGCATCAGCCGACATTGACGGACATACGAAAGTCGGCGGCATTCTCGTTCACAAGCCCGACGGCGACGAATTGATCGAACTTCCCTGCGAACCCGGACATCAGGAACTTTGCGACGCAGAACAGGCCTTTGTGCTTAAGGCAGTTGCCGAAGACATCGACCTGAACCGACACATGAACGATGCCGTGAATTCGCTGGCAATCTGCCTGGCGGCCGACGAAAGCATTCGAAGCGGCCAGACCGTATTTTTGAAGGAGACCGTGCTATGACGGCTTTGACCCTGAAGGGCATCAACAAATCATTCGGGACGGTGCATGTTCTGAAGGATATTGACCTTGAGGTCGAGGAAGGCGAATTCGTCGTATTTGTCGGCCCCTCCGGCTGCGGAAAATCGACCCTTTTGCGTGTGATCTCCGGCCTTGAAGACGCGTCTTCCGGCGAAATCACGATTGATGGCAAGGTGGTGAACGCCACTCCGCCGGCAAAACGTGGCATCGCAATGGTGTTTCAGTCTTATGCGCTTTATCCGCACCTGAATGTCCGGGGCAACATGTCCCTTGCGCTGAAGCAGGAACGCCGGTCCAAGGCGGAGATCGAAGAACGGGTTGCCGAAGCGAGCCGGATGCTCAATCTGACGGATTATCTGGACCGCTTTCCCTCCGAACTCTCCGGAGGCCAGCGTCAGCGCGTTGCCATTGGCCGCGCCATCGTGCGCCAGCCAAAACTGTTCCTGTTCGATGAACCGCTGTCCAATCTCGACGCTGCCCTGCGCATGAACACGCGCCTTGAAATTTCCAAACTGCACAGGACGCTCTCGGCATCGATGATTTACGTCACCCACGATCAGACCGAGGCCATGACACTGGCGGACAAGATCGTCCTGCTCAGGGACGGTCGGGTCGAACAGGTGGGCAGTCCGATGGAGCTATACAACAATCCCGCCAATCAGTTCGTGGCCGGGTTCCTTGGAGCGCCATCCATGAATTTCCTACCTGCCAGCACACTGAATGAAGGCGACAACCGGACGCTCGGGATTCGACCTGAAGACCTGACGCTGGACCCCGAGGGGCCCTTGTCCGGGAAAGTTTCCCACATCGAAAATCTCGGTGGAGATACGAACCTGATTGTCGACACAGAGGGCAGCGAACTGACGGTTCGGCTCTTCGGTCAGCACCCTATTGACGTGGGTGATCAGATCCGCGTCTCGGCCCAGCAAAACAAACAGTTTTTCTTCGATCAGGACGGCCGAAGGGTCGCCTGACAGGCGCTCGAAATCACATCCAGCCCCCTTCCTGTCAGTGCTGCGGTCCGGGAACCGAATTCGGTTTCCGGACGGTTGCGTATCCCCCCGAGATATCCACCGGCCGCGTTGAAAACCAACACCGAGGCACATTCGCGTGGTATCATCTCTGGCAACGAATCCGTCACGAATCAGAGATCGCACTTTATTTTGAAAGCGAAAAATTTACGGAATCCAAAAGTTTGGATTGCCTCCGCGGAGGAATACCCCATGTAAGAATAGTGGGGTCGATTATGCGGAATCGCCTGAAAATGGAAGTCGAATTATGGAGATATACACACGGTTCGCCGAAGACTACAAAAACAAGAAACTGGAAGAGCTTTCTATCCAGGATTACCTGCTAGGATGTAGGGATGACCCGCTCATGCGCGCAACAGCCGCCGAGCGGATGATGGCCGCGATCGGAGAGCCCGAGGTCATCGACACGAGCCAGGACCAGCGCCTTGGCCGAATTTTCATGAACCGAACAATTAAACGCTATGCGCCCTTCGAACGCCTCTATGGCATGGAAGCGACGATAGAACGAATTGTCGGCTTTTTCCGGCACGCCAGCCAGGGTCTGGAAGAACGCAAGCAGATCCTTTACCTGCTGGGTCCGGTCGGCGGCGGCAAGTCCAGTATCGCCGAAATTCTCAAGCAATTGATGGAACACGAACCGATCTATGTGCTCAAGGCGGGCAGCCAGATCAGCCCGGTTTACGAGTCGCCACTCGGCCTGTTCAATCCAGAACGCATGGGCGATCTGCTTGAAGACAAATACAATATCCCCAAGCGCCTGCTGTCGGGTCTGATTTCCCCGTGGGCAGCCAAGCGGCTTGAGGAGTTTGATGGTGACATCTCGAAATTTTCCATCGTCAAACTTTACCCCTCGCGGCTTCAGCAGATCGGTGTAACCAAGACCGAGCCCGGAGACGAGAATAACCAGGACGTTTCCTCGCTGGTTGGCAAGCTCGATATCCGGATGCTGGAAGAGTTCAGCCAGAACGATCCCGATGCCTACAGCTTCTCAGGCGCACTCAACCGGACGACCCAGGGTCTGATGGAATTCGTCGAGATGTTCAAGGCGCCGATCAAGGTTCTGCACCCTCTGCTAACTGCGACCCAAGAAGGCTCCTATATTGGAACAGAGAATATCGGTGCACTTCCGTTTCAGGGTCTTATTCTTGCGCATTCGAACGAGTCCGAATGGCAGCAGTTCAAAAACAACAAGAACAACGAAGCGTTTCTCGACCGTATCAGCGTCGTGAAAGTTCCGTATTGCCTGCGCGCTTCCGCCGAAGCCGAAATTTATGAAAAACTCTTGAGCGACAGTGCTCTTTCGGATGCCTCCTGCGCGCCGGAGACACTGCCGCTTCTGGCACGGTTCAGCGTCCTGACCCGGCTTCACGAGCATGAAAACTCCACGCTCTATTCCAAGCTCAGGGTCTATGACGGCGAAATGCTGAAGGATGCGGATCCGAAAGCGAAATCCTTACAGGAATATCGCGATTCTGCGGGTGTCGATGAAGGTATGACCGGTATCTCGACACGATTTGCGTTCAAGGTCCTGTCGGAAACCTTCAACCACGACACCGAGGAGATTTCGGCCGATCCCGTTCATCTAATGTATGTGCTCGAACAAGCGCTCAAGAGGGAACAGTTCGACCAGGAAACCGAAAACAGGTATCTGGACTTTCTCAAAAGCGAACTTGCTCCCCATTATGCCGAATTCATCGGAAATGAAATCCAGAAGGCCTATCTGGAATCTTATTCAGACTACGGCCAGAACCTGTTCGACCGCTACATTGCATACGCCGATGCGTGGATAGAGGAGCAGGACTACAAGGATCCCGACACTGGTCAGATTTTCGACCGCGAAGTTCTGGAAAAGGAACTTGAAAAGATCGAAAAACCGGCAGGTGTCGCCAATCCAAAGGATTTCCGCAACGAGGTGGTCAAATTCGTGCTGCGCGCACGTGCTGAAAACCACGGGCAGAACCCCGATTGGCGGCGATACGAGAAACTTCGCCAGGTCATCGAGAAGCGGATGTTCGGCAAGGTGGAGGAGCTGCTTCCCGTGATCAGCTTCGGTGCCAAGCGGGACAAGAAGACGGATGCCAAGCACCACGAGTTCGTCGAGCGCATGACCGGCCACGGTTACACGAAACGTCAGGTGAGACGTCTCGTCGAGTGGTACATGCGCGTCAACAAGGCAGGGTAAATTACGTAGAGGCCTTAAGAGCAATGGCGCACTTCGTCGACCGCCGGTTAAACCCCAAGGACAAAAGCCTGAGCAACAGGCGCCGGTTTCTCAAACGGGTGCGTTCTCAGATCAAAAGGGCGGTGGAAGACGCAGTGCGCGAGCGCGGCATCGCGGATGTCGGTCGTGGCAAGAACGTCTCCGTTCCAACTGAGGGCATCGCCGAACCTAGCTTCCGGCAGGCACGCGACAGCGGCAGACGGGAACAGGTCTTCACCGGCAACAAAACCTTCCAGGAAGGCGACAAGATCGAGAAACCGCAACAGGGCGGTTCAGGCGGTGCCGGGAAACAGGGGTCACCGGACGGAGAAGGCGAGGATGACTTTCTGTTCGCGCTCTCGCGAGAAGAATTTCTCGACTTCTTTTTCGATGACCTCGAACTTCCCGATCTCATCAAGCAAAGCCTGAAAGAGATCACCAAGACCTATCCGCGCCGGGCCGGATATTCCTCTACAGGCTCGCCCGCTAACATCAATGTTGCGCGCACCATGCGCAATTCCCTTGGCCGACGGATCGGGCTCCGCCGGCCGAAGGACAAGGAAACTCTCAATCTCCTGCGAAAGATCCTGCTCCTGGAACAGGTCTCGGTACCGACGCAGGAACAGAGGCAAGAGCTGCTCGCGTTGCGAGCGAGACGCGATGAAATCATGAAGCGGCGTCGGGTGGTCGCCTATATCGACCCGCTGGATGTCCGTTACAACTATTTCGAACAGCAACCGCAGCCGAACACCAACGCCGTCATGTTCTGCCTCATGGACGTCTCGGCTTCCATGGGCGAACGGGAAAAGGATCTGGCCAAGCGCTTCTTCATGCTGCTGCATCTGTTTTTGAACCGGCGATACGAGAAGACCGACATCGTCTTCATTCGTCATACCCACGACGCCTCGGAGGTGGATGAAGAGACCTTCTTCTATTCCCCGCAGACCGGTGGCACGGTCGTCAGCACGGCCCTAGTCATGATGAAGGACGTCATCGAGGACCGTTACCCGCCATCGGAATGGAATATCTACGCCGCACAGGCATCGGACGGTGAAAACTTCAGTGGCGACTCCTCAAGATGCGCACAACTTCTCAACGAGGACCTGATGCGGATCTGCCAGTATTTTGCCTATGTGGAAATTGTCGACGAAGACGAAGCCCAGCTGATCAACAGCGAGGCGAGTGGAATGGAGCTTTGGGAAGCCTACCGCCAGGTCACAGAGACCTGGCCCAATTTCGCCCGGAAACGCGTTTCCAAAGCAGCCGATATCTATCCGGTTTTCCGTGAGTTGTTTGCGAAGGATCACGCAGGAAAAAGCCATGGTTAGTACTGCCGGAAAGTCCAAGCCGACCCCGTTATTTGATCAGGCCGACTGGGATTTCGATACTCTGCGGCGAACCTTTGATGCCATAGAGGAGGTCAGCCGAACCGATCTGGAACTGGATGTCTATCCCAATCAGATCGAGATCATTTCCTCAGAGCAGATGCTTGATGCGTATTCCTCCATCGGCATGCCATTGATGTATCATCACTGGTCCTTCGGAAAGCACTTTCTCGGTCATGAACGCCTTTACCGGAAAGGCGCGCGCGGTCTTGCCTATGAAATCGTCATCAATTCCGATCCGTGCATCAGCTATTGTCTTGAAGAAAACACGATGCCGCTGCAGGCGCTGGTCATGGCCCATGCCGCGTTCGGGCATAATCATTTCTTCAAATCCAACCATCTGTTCCAGCAATGGACCGACGCGGAAGGAATTCTCGATTATCTGGAATATGCCCGCCGGTTCATCGCCGGTTGTGAGGAAAAGCATGGAGCTGACGAGGTTGAATCGCTGCTGGACGCCGCCCATGCCCTGATGTCTTTCGGCGTCTTTCGGCACCGCCGGCCGCGTCAGCTTTCCCTGCGAGAGGCGGAAGAACAGCGTCAGGAACGTCTCGCCGCTGCGGAAAAGAACGTTCATTATCTCTGGAACACGATCCTGGACCGCCCCAATGGTCAGCAGAATGCGGATGCCGCCTTGCAGGAACGCAAGCGCGAAATGCAGTTGCCGGAGGAAAACCTGCTCTATTTCCTGGAGCTTTACAGTCCCATTCTGGAATCCTGGCAACGCGAAATCCTGAGGATCGTGCGCAATGTCGGCCAGTATTTCTATCCGCAAAAACAAACCAAGGTGATGAATGAAGGCTGTGCCTGTTTCGTTCACTATTACATCTTGAACAAGTTGCATGCCGAAGGCCGCCTGACGGACGGCGCCATGCTGGAAATCCTGCACAGTCATTCGAATGTGCTGACCCAGCCAGGGTTCGATGACCCCCGGTTCAGCGGCATCAACCCGTATGCGCTCGGATTTGCAATGATGCAGGACATCAAGCGCGTGTGCGAGGAACCGACGGAGGAAGACCGTGAGTGGTTCCCGGATATCGCCGGGTCACGCGACTGGCGGAATGTGCTGAAACATGCCTGGGCAAATTTCCGGGACGAGAGTTTCATCCAGCAATTCCTGTCACCCACAGTCATGCGCCGGTTCCGTATGTTCGCGATCGGTGATGAAGCCAGCGCCTCCTTCTGTACGGTGACCGGCATCCACAACGATCACGGTTACCGCCATTTGCGCGATGTGCTGGCCCGCAACAATGATCTGTCCAACCAGGAACCGGAGATCCAGATCGTCGATGCAGACCTGCTCGGAGATAGATGCCTGCATCTTCAGTCCGTGCGGCGAGACGGTGTCTCCCTGGACGTCGACAGCAAGGAAGCCACCCTCAGATATGTTGAGCGGCTGTGGGGCTATAAGGTCGAACTCAAGGAAGTGAATTCAAGCACTTGACCCTGTCGGACGAGACTGAATCCCTCTGACGCGCTCAACCAAGAGCAGCGTTAAGGTAAATTCCGATTTTTGATTGTGCACCCTCCCTCCTTTCCATTAGCTAGCAAAGCTTCAGTCCTTGATTGCTCAAGGTCACTTTTTTGAACCTTTGCCGGAGAGCTTATGTCCCGCCTTGTTCGTTTCCTGTTTGATTTCCGGGTCGTTTTGACCTGTGTCATCGTCGGAATGATTGCAATCGCCGTTGCCGAACGGAACCTTGCGACACTGCCGATGGCATATTTTATTGCCTGTTCGGTAATATCGCTCCTGGCACTTTTGACGGCGCGGCCAATCACTTCAATTTATTTCGGATTCGCTTTGCTGGGAACGATCGCATTCATCTCGTACATCAAGATGAAGTGGATGTCGCTCGCACCAAATATTATCGATATTTACTATTTCGTACTCAATGCAGGGACGCTCTCTTTCTTGATGGACAGCTTCCTGCCTTATATTATTGCCACTGCGCTGCTTCTTGCTTCCTCATTGTTCATTTTGCTCTTTGTCGGTTACTTCGAAAAAGGCAAAGCAGGAATTCGGCGATGGTCGCTTGCGGTCTTTCTCGTGTCCCTCTCCCTGACCGTCTGGTCTCAGCCGAAACAGTTCGACGGCATCGGCGAATTGATGCGCTACAGATATGTGACCTCCGTGTTCAGGTCGCTGCACTATCTGCCTCACCTTAATGACCCGGTTCCCCTGCTTGACCGTCTGGCAACGACAACCAAAACCGAGAATGTGCCCGAAAAGGTCGCCGAGGTTTCCGCCTGTGAAACACACAGCACGAGACCTGACTTGATCGTCGTGCAGTCTGAATCGGTCGTGCCGCCAGCGATTTTCCACGACAAAGGATCACCGGACGTTCTGGACAAGGCATTCGGAGGGGATGATGGCATTCTCCGGCCTCTGCAGGTCGAGACCTTTTCCGGTGGCACATGGGTGACCACTGCCGGATTCGCAACAAGCCTGGTCATCTCGGAACTCGAATGGCTGAAGAGCTATTCCAATTTCCTTTTGGAAGGCCGGATTGACTTTTCCCTGGCGCAAAGGCTTTCAGATTGCGGCTACCACACCGTTTACCTGTCTCCGTTGCCGTATTCCTTCGTGAACGAGGGCAATTTCATCCAGTCCATCGGGTTCGAGGCATTCCTTGATCAGCAGGATATGGGCGCCGCCACCAACCATGAAACCGATGCCTTTTACTACCAGGCGGCATTGGACTACCTGGCAGAGCACCACCAGACCGACGACCGGCCGGTTTTCATGGTCATCCTAACAATGTCCGCGCACTCTCCCTGGGATTACCGACTTTATCCGGACCGGCATATCGAGGGTGAACCGTTCGATGAAAATCCGGATGTCAATGAATACATCCGGCGGTTGGCAATCAGCCGCACCGACCTTGCCGAATTCCAAGAGCAGCTTGAAGAAGGTCCCGATGCCAGACCAACTGTCCTGCTGGACTTCGGTGATCATCAACCCGGTCTGACATTGCCTTACTGGCAAACCCGGGAAGGAGAGACACCGTTGGCGAATTCCGAATCCGGAGCGTATCTGACCTACTTCCAGTTTCTGTCCGCCGGCACGGAGCTCTCAAATTCCGCGCCAGTATTTGAAAAACTCGACGTCCAGTATCTCGCACCGACCCTGATGGAAGTCGCCGGATTGCCTCTAGGCCGCGTCTACGAAGACCTGAGCGCAATGCGGGACATCTGTGACGGGCGTTTCAAAACCTGTCCGGTGCCCGGTCGCATTGAAGCCCACTACCGCTGCCGGTTTAACGACGTTCAATGTACATCCCGGAGGACGGATACCGACCGAAACAGCGAGACTGTTGCCATTCCAGGTTCGGGAAATCGCCTCTAACGGCCAGTGAAGCTGGCGGCTCTTTTTTCAAGCAAGGCATCGACTGCCTCGGCGTGATCCTCCGTCTGGTGGCATGCACCCTGATATGCAGCGGCAAGCTCAAGAAGGCTGTCGAACCTGGTGTTCAATCCCTCGCGTATCAGGCGCTTGGTCATGCGCAGTTGGCGGGGTGGATTCTGCGCAATTCGCTCTGCCAGTTTAGTCGCTTCCTGCATCAGGTCCTCAGGCTCCGTCAGCTTCGACACAAGCCCCCAGGAAAGGGCGGTTTCCGCATCTATGGGATCGCCTGTAAAGGCCATTTCCGCGGCGCGTGACAGACCGACCTGTCGCGGTAACAGCCAGGCTCCGCCGTCGCCGGAAATCAGGCCGACACGGACGAAATTTTCAGCGAATGTGGCGCGAGTCGAGGCTACGCGAATATCGCACAGACAGGTGACGTCGCAGCCTGCGCCGTATGCAGGTCCGTTGACTGCGGCAATCAGCGGCACTTCGCACTCCCAAACCGCCTTGGCGAGGCGCTGAATTCCAGCCCGATATCCATCTTTGGCGTCGATTGCATCGCCCCCGAAAATCGATGTCTTTTGCTTCATGTGCTTAAGGTTGCCACCGGATGAAAACGCCTTGCCTGCCCCGGTCAGGATCGCGCAGCGCACAGACTGATCGCGATTGATCTTGTGCATCGCCTCGACAACTGCCTCACACAAATCCGCATCCGTCAGGACATTCCGCGTCTCCGGCATGTTCAAGGTCAGGGTCACGATATGACCCTGTTGAGTGAAAAGAAGCTTTTGGGTCATGTCAGTGGCCTTTCGAATTCAGGATCATGCGCGCATCGACGATGGCGTAGCCATCACTTCGCAGAATAACCGGATTGAGGTCGATCTCCTTGATCTCCGGATGGGCGAGCGCCAGATGCGAGACTTTCATCATCAGATCGACCAACGCTTCCTTGTCGGCCGGTAATCCTCCACGGACTCCGTCCAGAATCTTGCTGGATTGAATTTCCGCAATCATTTCCCGTGCATCCGCGCGGCTCATCGGCAAAGCGCGGAAGGAGACATCTTTCAGGACTTCGACGAATATTCCGCCCAGACCGAACATCATGACCGGACCGAACATCGCGTCGTGGACCACGCCGATAATGATTTCAACACCGGACTGCGCCATCGGCGCAACCAACACACCGTGCAGGTCGGCTTCAGGATCATAGGTTCGCGCATTTGCCATGATCTCCCGAAACGCATCGTGCAATGAACTCTCGCCGGTGATCTTGAGCTTGACGCCACCGGCGTCGGATTTGTGCAGGATGTCCTGACTGACGATCTTCATAGCCATCGGGGCGTCGCCAAGAACTTCCCGCACCTTTTCCAGCTCGTCCTCGGTTCTGACGAGCATCTGTCCCGGCACGCTCACATCGTAAGCCCTCAGCAGATCCTTGGCTTCATGCTCGTAAAACGCATCCCGGTTGTCAGCGGTGATCTTTTCCAGGATCGCCTTGCCAGCCACGGTCGGACCGTCGGGAATTTCCAACGGAGAAGTGGCGTTGCGCCTTTTTGCGTGGGCATAGTCGATCAGTTCCGCAACACAGCGCACTGCGGGTTCCGGCCAAACGAAGACTGGCACGCCGGCCTCTTTCAGGACTTCGATCGGCTTGGGCCGCAATGTGTTGTAAACGCTCTGCACAATCAACGGCTTGCCGTATTTTTCCGGTAGAGTCGCCAGGCGCTGTGAGGTTTCAACCTCGTTGTCCAGCAGCGCCGGATTGAAACGTGCCGCAAAGCCCCCATACATTCCAATGATCATCAGGATATCGACGTTCTCATCCGCCAGGATGATTTCGGCACAATCAGCGCTGACAGACGGATCGTCGTCGGTACCTCCGGCAACATCCACCGGATTGACGCAGGAGGCAGCCGACGGCAGAACGCTGCGCAGCTTGCCAATGGTCTCGGTGGAAAGTTCCGTCAGCTCAACACCTGCATCCACCAAAGCGTCGACGGTCACCGTCGCATGTCCACCACCGTCCGCAAGGATGGCAACGCGCCCCCCTTTCGGAACGGTCAGTTTCGACAGACCTTCTGCAATCGACAGGATCTTGTCCGACTGTTCAACCACGGTTGCTCCTGCCTGTTTCAGCAGTCCTCGCGTGAGGTCGAAGCTGGAAGCCAGCGATCCGGTATGCGAGCTGGCGGCGACCTGCCCGGCTTCTGTCCGGCCGGACTTATAGACAACTACCGGCTTTTTCTGGGTCACATCCCTGCAGGTATTCAGAAACGCACGACCGTCCTGAAATCCCTCGACATAGAATACCGGTGCCTTGGTATCCTCATCGTCGCCGAAGTAGCGCAAATACTCCGCCAGGTTCACATCAAGCTGGTTGCCGACACCGACATAAGAGGAAAAACCGACACCGCCGCGCCTTTTGGCTTCGGTAACAAAGGCCAGCATCATGTTGCCTGACTGCGAGCAGATACCGATATTGCCCGGTTCCACATCCTGTACACCGACCATATTCATCTTGTTGTGCAGATTGAATACACCGTTCGTGTTCGGGCCGACGACCCGCACATTGTGCTGACGCGCAGCGGCAAGTGTGGCCTCGGCTATGGCTTCGCCTTCAGCGCCGATTTCGGCAAATCCTGCCGCCAGGACCACCGCACCTGGAATGTTCTTTTGTCCGCATTGTTCCAGGATCGCAGGAAGTGTCTTGGCAGGCGTGCAAACCAGAACCACATCGATCCGGTCTTCCACGTCCAGAACGGAGGTATAGGCTTTCAAGCCGAGGATCTCGGAACTCTTGGGATTGATCGGGTAAATCCTGCCCGTGTAGCCATCGGCCCGCAATTTACGAATTGCCTGATTGCCACGCTTGGAAGGATCGTTGGAGGCGCCAATGACAGCGATTGATTGCGCCTTGAAGATGCTGTCGAGTGCATTGCTCATGTTCCTGCCTCCATCATCTACCCTTGAAGACCGGTCTGCGTTTTTCAACAAAGGCATCAACACCCTCCCGCCAGTCTTCAGTCAGCATGCAGGTGCGCAGGGCATCCAGTTCGGTGACAAGACGCGAGGGATAATCGCGGTGCATTGCGTTGAGGTTTTCCTTGGCAAACCGCATCGGGAAGGGAGCCTTCGATCCGATGCCGGCGGCAAATGCGGCGACACCGGCGTCAAACTCCTCCTCATCAAAGACCCGTGTGGCCAAACCGATCTCTTCAGCCTCCGCGCCTGAAATCCTTCGGCCGGTCAGGATCAGTTCTCGGGCCTTTGCAAGGCCAACCAGCCGGGGAAGGATTTCGGTAACACCGCCGCCCACGTGGGTTCCGATCGAAATTTCGGGAAATCCGATCTGGGCACTTGCCTTCATCACAATGAAGTCGGCGGAGCAGGACATTTCCGCTCCCGCGCCCAGCGCGTATCCGTTTACGGCGGCGATGATGATTTTGGGGTGCTTGTAGATGCGTTCGCAGACATCATTGCCAAGCTGCAGGTATTCCAGCTTTTCAAGGTCGGTCCGCGTTCCGGCGCCATGTTCCTTCAGATCCGCGCCGACGCAAAATGCGCGCCCCTCGCCGGTCAGCACGACACAGCGCACGTCGCCGTCATGCTCGGCATCGGCCAGGGCGTCGAGGATTTCTGCATAAAATTCCGTTACGACTGCATTCAGCCGATGCGGCCGGTTGAAACGGATTTCGGCCACCGGGCCGGACTTGCGATAGAGAATGGTCTGGTACGGCATAACGCCCTCCTGTGAAATTCGGGCGTGACATGCACAGAAGGCACAAATATTCTCAATATAGAATTTTAAGAACAAATGTTCTTTTATCGAACTGTGTCGGAGGCCGGGAAATGTCCGCTATTCAGAAGAATGAAATCTGCAAGCGTCTCCTGAGCGATGTCGACGACTTGCCGCCGCGTTTGCAGCTGGCTGCAAAATACATCATCGACCATACCAACGACTTCGGTCTCGATACGATCCGTGTCACCGCCGAAAAGATCGGCATCAGTGCGAATTCCCTGGTGCGCCTCGCCAGTCATCTGGGATTTTCCAGTTTCGAGGAAATGCGCGAACCTTTCCGGATCGCGCTTGTGGAGCAATACGATAGTACAGGTGGTGACGGCTGGATCAATCGGCTGTCCGACGCCGGACCATTCGGGAATTCACATGCCCGTTCTGTGAGCAACGAGATCGACATCGTCAAACAGTCACTGAAATTGCTCACGGTGGAAAAGACGGAATCCGCTGTGAACATGCTCATGAATGCTCGCAGTGCCTATGTTACAGCCACAAGAGCCAGCTACGCTCTCGCTTATTATTTTCACTATGTCGGTCGCATGGCCCTTCCCAACTTACATCTGATCCCCCGGCATATGGGCAGTCCACTCGATGAAATGATTTCCGTCGGTAAGGAGGACGTTCTTCTGGCGATCACCTTCCCTCCCTACAGCGCCGATACAATCAGCGCTCTTCGACTGGCCAAGCGCAATGGCACCAAAGTCATCCTGATTTCCGATTCCGAACTGATCGCCCCCAATATCGAAGTTGACCTCTTTTTAAAGGTTACCCTGCATTCGCTTCATCACTTCAGTTGCTTTGCCGGAGCAATGGTGGTGCTTGAAAGCCTGCTCTATCACCTGGTGAGCCACGGCGGAGAAGAAGCCCAGGCCCGCATCGCCAGTTATGAGGCGTTGAGAGAGGATTTCGGCGCATATTGGCAAGCCAAGTTACCCAAGCTGCGCAAAAAATAAAAAAACTTCCGGAGTGCGGGTCGGCATGTCTGCAGACTTTGGAGTGACCCCAAATCAGGCCACTCATGTTTCCTGTTTCATATTGTTTTCGTTGATTTAATTCGCGTACGACGCCAGATCTTCCGACATTGAGGCTTCGCGCTCGGTGGGCAATTCCCGTCCATTTCGGCCAATCATTGCGGTTTGAATTTATTGCAAATGTAACATTTAGTAACAAAAGAGTTGCATTTGTTATATTTTTACCATTACCCTCTCCCCAATGGCCAGCGGTACGCCCGATTGGCCAGGTCACGGTGAGGGAGTTTGCACCATGGCCTGGCGGCGCCGGTCATAACGAGCCTGAGCAAGGGAGGAAATCATGCTCAAGTCATTGAAATTCGGAAAAGTTCTCGCCCAAGTCACTCTCGCAGGTGCCCTGACGATGTCTGCCGCAAGTCTGGCGACGGCCGCGGATATGCGATTGAAATTCGCAGGTACATTCCCGGTGGACCACCCGGGCACCAAGATGATGGAACAGATCAAGACAGACATTGAAGCTGCCGATGTCGGGCTGAAAGTGTCTCTGTTTCCCGCGAACCAGCTGGGTTCCGGCGAAGCGTTGATGGAAGACACCATGCGCGGCAACATCGATTTCACCGCGGCTTTCATCTATTCGCACAAGGATCCGCGCCTTGAATTCCTGTCGATGCCATTCCTAGTCAACAATTTCGACGAGATGGACAGCGTCATGCGAAACATGGACTCTCCGTTCAATCAGGTTCTGCAGGAACGTCTGAACGAACTGGGTCTGCGCCTTCTTGCCAACAACCCGGAAGGCTTCACCGGCATCGTTGCCAACAAAAAACCGGAAAACTGGAACAACCTTGGCGCCAAGGACA
>NZ_JAILWL010000179.1 GCF_025698965.1 Roseibium sp. | reverse complement strand
AGCTTGGCCATGGCCGCCTCCCGTGTCACTCGCGGGGCGCCGCTGTCCTTGGTCCAGGCTGCCCGGTAAATCAGCAACGCGGCAGCATCGACATCCATCGCCATGTCGGCGATGTGCCCTTGAACCAGCTGCAGATCGAAAAGCGGCGCGCCTTGAATCTCTCGAGTTGTTACGCGCTTCAAGGCTTCGTCCAGCGACCGGCGCGCGAACCCGAGAGCGGCGGCAGCCACGGTTGATCGAAAGATGTCGAGGACCGACATCGCAATCTTGAAACCGCTGCCAGGCACACCGATCAGATTCACCTTCGGCACCCGGCAATCCGTGAACCTGAGGGTCGCCAGTGGGTGTGGTGCGATTGTCTCAAGGCGTTCCACGACCTCGAAACCCGATAGATCCGGCGTCACGATGAAGGCGGAAAGTCCCCTGGCTCCCGGCGCTTCCCCGGTTCTGGCAAAGAGCGTGTAAAGATCTGCAATCCCGCCGTTGGATATCCAGGTCTTTTCACCGTTGAGGACATAGGCGTCGCCATCGTCGGTCGCAGTCATGGTTGAATTGGCAACGTCTGAACCCGATTGCGGCTCGGTCAAGGCAAAGGCGGCAATCGCGTCTCCGGACCGGGTTCGGTGCAACCAACCGTCTTTCTGCTCTGTTGTCCCGAACAGCGATATTGCTCCGGTTCCCAACCCCTGCATGGCAAAGGAAAAGTCTGCGAGCCCGTCGTGCCGCGCCAATGTTTCGCGAAGGATGCAAAGATTGCGGACATCCAGCACACCGTCCGGATTTCCGGAATGCTGCAGGAAACCGGCGCTCCCCAGATCCTTGACAAGTTTACGGCAGACAGCATCCGTGTCGTCGTGATCCAGACGAACAAGATTGGCTTTTGCCCAGTCATCCACCTCGTCGGCCAGATCGCGGTGCCGATCTTCGAAAAATGGCCATTGGAGAAAGGTCTTGTCCGCCATTAGTCACCCTCGAATACAGGTTTTTCTTTAGCAACGAACGCGTCATATGCCCGGCGGAAGTCATTGCCCTGCATGCAGATTGCCTGCGCCTGGGCTTCGGCTTCAATCGCCTGTTCCAGGGTCATCGACCACTCCTGCGCCAGCATGGTTTTGGTCATCGAGTTTGCAAAGGTCGGTCCGGCAACGATCCGCCCGGCTATCTCCATGGCCGCTCCGTCCAGGGCCTCCGCCTCGACGATTGAATTGAAAAAACCCCAGGCGTGACCTTCGGCCGCCTTCATTGACCTCCCGAGGTAAAGCAGTTCCGCCGCCCGGCCCTGACCGATGATCCTCGGCAGGATTGCGCAGGCTCCCATGTCACAGCCGGCAAGCCCGACCCGGTTGAACAAAAACGCGACCTTGGCTTCGGGGGTCGCAACACGCAGGTCTGACGCCATCGCCATGATCGCCCCCGCACCCGCGCACACACCGTCGACAGCGGCAATAATGGGTTTTCCGCAACCGAGCATGGCTTTCACCAGATCACCGGTCATACGGGTGAAAGCCAGCAGTTCCTTCATGTTCATGCGTGTCAGTGGGCCGATAATGTCATGAACATCACCACCGGAACTGAAATTGCCGCCATTCGGCAGGATGACCACGGCATGTACGTCATCCGCGTAGTGCAGATCACGGAACCAGTCGCGCAGTTCCGCGTAACTTTCAAAGGTCAGTGGATTTTTGCGCTCAGGTCTGTCCAGAGAGATCCGGGCAATTCCATCCGCGATGTCACAGCAAAAGTGTGAGACGTCACTGCGCATGACCACTCTCCTTGTCCGTATGTGGGCTCAACACGACATCCAGAGCTGCCGAAACAGCGTCAATATCCTCAACCGTCCAGCTTTCCAGCAGTCCGTCGATCCAGCCTTCATGGTGATCTGCCAAATCTGCGAAAGCGTCACGACCCTTCGGCGTCAATCGAGCCATTTGCGCTCGCTTGTCGCCTGGGACCGCAACGCGGAGTGCCAGCTCTTCTTCGGTCAACTTGTCGACAATGCCGGTGACATTGCCGTTCGACACTTTCAGAAAAGTCGAAAGATCACTCATCTTGAGGCCTTCGGGGAAGCGCGCCAACGCGGACATGACGTCAAATCTTGGTAACGTTGTTCCATGTTGGTCCCTGAGATTTCGGCGGATTTCCGCCTCAATGCCATTGACGGTCTTCAAGAGCTTCAGCCAGATCCGCAGACGGGCTTTGGACAGGGGCTCTTGCCTGGCGGCATGTTCAGGCATCACAATTCACCTCCTGCCAGGCTGACAGCCTGACCATTCATCGAAATCGCGCCATCCGAGCAAAGCCAAAGTGCGGTATCGGCAACCTCCTTTGGCTGGATGAACCGACCTTGCGGATTATCGGCTTTCAGAGCTTCCGCAGCCTGCTCCCTGGTCATACCGGTCTTTTCGACAATGTTATCGATTGAACGCTCCAGCATCGGTGTCTCGACAAATCCCGGACAAATTGCGTTGACGGTGATCCCTGTCCTGGCCAACTCCTTACCGAGGGCGCGTGTCAGACCGACAACGGCATGTTTGGCCGCGCAATAGGCACTGACATAAGGATAACCGCGCAGACCCGCGGTTGACGCGATGGCGATCATGCGGCCCCAGCCACTTTGCCTCATGTCCGGCAAGGCCGCCTGCCAGACATTGGAGACACCCATCACGTTGACCGCCAGCATCGCCTGCAAGACATCCGGCCTCATCTTCGCGAACGGAATACTCTCGACAGCACCGGCATTCGCAATGACCACATCAATTGGTCCAGACACAGTTCTAGCCGCTTCAAAGGCCGTCGACACCGCGTCAGCATCGGTCACATCGCACACCTGATAGGGCATCGATTGTGCGATGAGCTTTTCCTCTGTACGACCGAAGATCGTAACCGTCGCACCCTTCCCTGCAAAAGCTTTGGCACAGGCAGCCCCGACACCGCTTCCTCCGCCGGTAACGACAATATGGCGACCTGAAACACTCATGCGCGCAGCATCTCCGCTTCACGGTCGGACAAGCGCCACATCTGGTCGCGGCCGGCGAGATAAGGCAAGGGCCAGTCGGTTGCAGACCGGTCTCCGATCTTGCAGGCTTCATGCAAAGTCCAATATGGATCAGCCAGATGCGGCCGCCCGACGGCGACCAGATCCGCCCGACCCGCCATCAAAATGGAATTGGCATGATCGGATTCGTAAATGTTGCCGACCGCCATTGTCGTCAAACCGCCTTCATTGCGAATTCGGTCGGAGAACGGTGTCTGGAACATACGGCCATAGATCGGCTTGGCAGCAGCGGACGTCTGCCCGGCGGAAACATCGATCAGATCAACACCTGCCTCATCGAACATGCGCGCGATTTCGACTGCATCGTCCGGAGTGATACCTTGCTCACCGACCCAATCGTTTGCGGAAATACGCACAGACATCGGTTTTTGATCCGGCCAAACGGCGCGCATGGCCCGGAACACTTCCAGTGGCCAGCGCATACGGTTTTCCAACGATCCGCCATATTCATCCGTGCGGATGTTTGAGACCGGCGAAATGAAAGACGACAGCAGGTAGCCATGGGCAGCATGCAGCTCGATCATATCGAACCCGACCCGATTGGCCATTTCCGCAGCCGCCACGAACTGCGCCTGGATTTCCACCATTTCATCGCGTGTGATTTCACGCGGTATTGCATTGTTGCCGGACCACGGAATGGCTGAAGCGGAGACCAGGTCCCAATTGCCTTCGGCCAGTGGCTGATCCATTCCCTGCCAGCCGATATTGGTTGATCCCTTGCGGCCTGAATGACCTATCTGGCAGCAAATCCTGGCATCGGTTTCCGCATGAACGAAGTCCGTTAACCGCTTCCAGGCGGCCTCGTGTTCAGGTGCATA
Organism: Roseibium sp.; assembly: GCF_025698965.1. Lineage (GTDB taxonomy): Bacteria > Pseudomonadota > Alphaproteobacteria > Rhizobiales > Stappiaceae > Roseibium. Next base: position 7,708 of record NZ_JAILWL010000179.1, on the reverse strand, counting down.
AAGCCCCGGACACCCTGGCGTAATCCGCCCCTCGGCACTGACGCAGGTCATCTCGACATAAACCAGACCCGCACCGCCTTTGGCCCGCTCGCTGTAATGGACGAAGTGCCAGTCGGTCGGCGTCCCTTCCACGGCCTTGTACTGTGCCATCGGTGAGACGACGATGCGGTTTTTCAACTCCATGCCTCGCAGTTTGAACGGCGTGAACATTGGCGAACGCACGGGTGCGCTCGGTGAAACACCAGCCTGTTCCATGAACCAGCGCTCAGCCGATTGAAGCCATTTCGGATCTCGCAGACGCAGGTTCTCGTGACTGATCCGCTGAGAGCGGGTCAGCATGGAATAGTTGAGCTGAACCGGGTCGAGATGCAGGTAGCGCTCCACATGCTCGAACCATTCCAGCGAATTCCGGGCCGCAGACTGGAGGCGCAGAACTTCGAGCCTGCGGTCCTGCTCATATTTGTCGAACGCGGACTGCATATCAGGTTCACTGTGTAAAAGGTCCGCAAGTGCAATGGCTGACTCAAAGGCCAGCTTGGACCCCGATCCTATCGAGAAATGCGCGGTCGCCGCTGCGTCTCCCAGCAAAACCACATTCTCATAGCTCCACTTTTCGCACAGCACACGGGGAAAGCGGATCCAGGCCGAACCTCGAATATGTTTGGCATTGGTCATCAGAGCATGGCCGCCCAGGTGATCCTTGAAGATCTCCTCGCAGGTCCTGATGCTCTCTTCCTGACTCATCTCGCCAAAGCCAAAGCCGTCGAACGTCTCTTGCGCGCACTCAACAATGAAGGTCGCCGTGTTGTCGTCGAACTGGTAGGCATGCGCCCAGACCCAGCCATGTTCGGTCTCTTCAAAAATGAAAGTGAAAGCGTCGGAAAACTTCTGATGCGTTCCAAGCCAGACGAACTGGCATAGGCGCTCGTCGATGTCGGGTTTGAATGTGTCGGCGTAGAGCGCTCGGGTCTTGGAATTGAGGCCATCGCTTGCGACCACGAGATCGTAGTCCTTGCGATAGTCTTCCGCACTTTCGACTTCGGTTTCGAACTTCATGTTGATACCGAGTTCACGGGCCCGCTCCTGCAGCAGCAGCAACAGCTTCATGCGTCCGATTCCGCAGAACCCGTGACCGGAGGACACAAGACGTTCGCCCTTGAAATGCAGTGCAATGTCATCCCAATAAGCGAAATTGTCACTGATCGACTTGGCACTGACCGGATCATTCGCAGCAAGGTTCTGCAGGGATTCATCCGACAGGACCACACCCCAGCCGAATGTGTCGTCGGGACGATTGCGCTCGATCACGTCGATCTCATGCGATGGATCACGCAGCTTCATGGATATTGCAAAGTAGAGCCCGGCAGGCCCACCGCCCAAGCAAGCAATCCGCATAAGATCCTCCATCGCCTCGAACCTGATTAGCGAAGCACAGATCGAAATTTACTTCAAGCTTAAAATTTCAAACTTAAAACATATAGATGAAATCAGTTTCCCGAATGACAACGAGATGCTCCATGTAAATGAGCAAACCAAAGATGTTGAAAAACGACTTGTCATTCCTGCAAAGGCAGGAACCCAGTAATCACCGTGATTTGCGATGGTGGCGACGCCAGGGATACCGGATCCCGGATCTGCGCTGCGCTTCGTCCGGGATGAAATCGGAAACGAAGGTTCCTTGAACTCGGATTTAGCTCAGCCCTCATTCGGAGCATAGTCCGCCGGATCAATGCTGCCCGGCCGGCCATTAAGTTCAAGCTGGGACTGACGGGCCGGGGTTGTCGCGATCACCTTACCGGCCTTTACCACCGCTAGCCGGGTTGCCTTGAGGCGGATGGCCTCAATCGTATCGCGCGCCTGAAGCAGGACAAAATCCGCCCGGCATCCCTCTTCGACCCCATAGCCTTCAAGTCCGAGTGCTTTTGCCGGGTGCGATGTGACACATTCGTAGCAGTAGCGGATAGCGTCACGGCTGGTCATCTGCGCCACGTGCAACCCCATACTGGCGACTTCCAGCATGTCGCCACTCCCCATGGAGTACCAGGGATCCATCACGCAATCATGGCCGAAGGCAACATTGATCCCGTAAGAGCGCATTTCCGGAACCCGGGTCTGTCCCCGTCGTTTGGGATAAGTGTCATGCCGGCCCTGCAGCGTGATGTTGATCAGCGGATTGGCGATGGCGTGAATGTCAGCCTCTGCGATCAAGGGCAACAGCTTGGAAACATAGTAATTGTCCATCGAATGCATCGAGGTCAGATGCGACCCTGCCACGCGACCCTGCAATCCGAGACGCTGAGTTTCAAAGGCCAGTGTTTCGATATGCCGCGACATCGGATCATCGGTTTCGTCGCAATGCATATCAACCATCAGACCACGTTCGGCAGCAACCTCGCACAGGCGTGCGACGGATCTCGCGCCATCCTCCATGGTCCGCTCGAAATGCGGAATGCCACCAACAATATCGACCCCCATATCGAGCGCTTTCAAAAGGTTCCTTTCCGCATTCGGAGACCGGTAGAGCCCGTCCTGAGGAAACGCGACCAACTGCAGATCGATATAGGGTTTGACCTTCTCGCGAACCTCCAGCAATCCCTCGACACCAGTCAGCCGGTCGTCACAGACATCGACGTGTGTTCGGATCGCCAGAAGCCCCTGAGAAACGGCAAGGTCACAGTATTTCAGCGCCCGTTCGACAACCGCTTCAACGGTCAGGATCTCCTTAAACTCTCCCCAAAGCGCAATGCCTTCCAGCAGCGTGCCGCTCTGGTTCATGCGCGGCAGACCGAGGGAAAGCGTCGCATCCATGTGGAAGTGACTATCGACAAAGGGCGGCGAAACAAGTTTGCCACCGGCATCGATAATATTGCCGGCATCCGCAGAAATTCCAGGCTCCACCGCTTCGATCAGGCCATCACGGCAGGCAATATCAACCCCTGTCCGGCCGTCTGGAAGATTGGCGTTTTTGACGAGAAGATCAAAGCTCATCGGAAAGGCTCCTGTCAGCGTTGGCCACGGAAATAGGGTACAAGCAGCGCACGCGGATAGTCCGCCTTGCGTGCGACAACAATCAGGGCCGCGATGGACAGCAGATACGGCATCATCAGGAACACCTGTCCTGGAATGAACGCACCAACTTCCGTCTGAAGGCGCACCTGAAAGGCGTCAAAGGCACCGAACAACAGTGCTCCAAGCAAGGCTTTGCCGGGACGCCAGGAGGCAAACACCGTCAACGCAATACAAATCCAGCCACGCCCATTGACCATGCCGAAAAAGAAAGCATCGAAGGCGGACATGGTCAAAAATGCACCCCCGAGCGCCATGATGGCGGACCCGACGACAACAACGCCAATCCTCAGGCCGTAGACGGAAAGACCCTGGGACTCGACCGCCGATGGATTGTCGCCAACGGCCTGGATCGCAAGTCCGAGTGGCGTGCGATAGAGCACATAGGCAGTTGCAACAACCAGGAACAGAGCCAGAAAGGTCAGCGGTGTTTGCTGAAACAGGGCGGGGCCGACAAAGGGCAGATCCGAAAGTCCCGGAATGTTCAACGGCTCAAACTCTTCGATCCGCGGTGGCGAAGAGACGTCCGGCAGAGCAGTTCGATAGATGAAATAACTGAGCGACGTCGCAAACAGCGTCACGCCAATTCCCGAAACGTGTTGGGAAAGACCGAGAGGCACGGTCAGGATCGCGTGGATCAGTCCAAAGAATGCTCCCGCAAGAGCGGCCACGAGAACGCCCCCCCAAAGGCCAGCCCCGAGCCAGACCGCCATCCACCCCGCCATCGCACCGGCGGTGAAGATGCCTTCAATCCCCAGGTTCAAAACCCCGGCACGCTCACAGACCAGAGCTCCGATCACGCCGAAAATCAACGGGGTTGCGATACGTAGAGAAGCTGCCCAAAAGTTTGCCGACAGCAGGATTTCCAGTATCTCGCTCATTCAGCAGCCTCCCGTGTTGTGTTGGCTCCGACAAATCGAATCTTGAACCTTAGAAAAAGACCCGAGACGAGTACGCTGAGAAGCGCCATGGCGACAATCAGGTCTGCCAGATAGTTGGAAACGCCGGTTGCACGTGACATTGAATCCGCGCCGACAAAAATGCTCGCAATGAACAGCGCGGCAAAAACGACACCGATTGGCGATAGTCCGGCGAGCATGGCAACCACGATACCCGAATACCCAAATCCGGGTGAAAGATCCGCGGTCAGATAACCCTTCAGACCTGCGACCTCGCCAACACCTGCAAGACCCGCCAGCGCACCGGACAAAAGTCCCACGCGGATGAAAGTGGCCGTGACCGGAATGCCGGCATGCCGGGCGGCAGCGGCATTTTCACCGACAGCCCGGATTTCAAAACCCCAGACGGTCCGTTTCAACAGAAAGTAAACGCCGAGCGCAGCAACCAGCGCCAGGATCAGGCCCCAATGGATACGCATGCGCGCCATCAGTTTCGGCAGCGCAGCTTCATCCAGCACCGGCTCGGATTGCGGCCACCCCATCCCCATCGGGTCCTGCATTGGCCCTTCCAGCATCATCTGGACAAAGAGTAGAATAACGAAATTCAGAAGCAGGGTCGTGACGACCTCATCGACACCAAGTCGCGTTTTCAGAAGCGTCGGTCCGAGCATGACCAGCCCCCCGGCGAGCGCACCGGCCAAAACCACCGCCGGAATGAGAATGTAGGAAGGTCCGGAAACAACACCGGTGCCAATGGCAACCGCGGCGAGCGCTCCTGCATAGAGCTGGCCCTCGGCTCCGATATTCCAGAGCTTGGCGCGAAACGCGACGGCGGCTGCCAGACCTGTGAGAATAAGTGGTGTCGCCCGTGTCAGCATCTCGGTAAAGGCAAAGAGCGATCCGAATGCCCCAGTGACCATCAATCCATAGGCTTCAAAAATGGAGAGCCCGGCAAACATCATCGGAACAGCCGCCAGGATCAGCGCGACAACGGCCGCGACAACCGGCACGGCAATCATGCGCGACACGCCGACAGGTCCTCTAGGTTCAAAGCGTATCATGCCGCATCCTTTCCAGAGTGTCCGGCCATGCGAAGCCCCAGGGTGCCTCGGTCAAGGGTTTCAGTCGGCTCCGCCGCGGACAGGTGCCCCCGGTGGATCACGGCAATCCGATCTGACAACCGCATCAGTTCATCAAGATCTTCGGAGATGAGAATGACCCCGGCGCCCCGCCCCCTGGCAGCCAGAAGCCGCTTGTGAACGTCGGATGTCGCCCCCACATCCAGTCCTCTGGAGGGTTGGGCCGCAAGCACCACCTTGGGTTCGGTTTCCAGGGTACGTGCCAGAACGATTTTCTGGATGTTCCCCCCGGACAACAGCCGCGCAGGGCTGTCTTCGCTTTGGCAGCGAATATCGTACGCCTTGATCAGCTTTCTCGCCCGCTCCCGCATGGCGGAAAATCGCAATAGACCATATTGCTGGTTTTCCGGCTTCCGGATTGCTTCAATGGCCAGGTTTTCAGAAACGCTCATCGCCCCGACGATCCCGTCGTGATGTCGATCCTCCGGAATGCGCGCAAGACCGATATCGATCATCATCCGCGCGCTGGCATGATCCAGATTTCGGTTTCCAAGGGTCATCGTACCCTGGGCCGGAGTTTCGAGACCGGAGATCACGCGGGCCAGCATGGTTTGACCATTGCCCGAAACACCTGCAATTCCGAGGATCTCTCCTGACTTGAGGTCCATATAAATATCGTGGAGCGCCTCTCTGCCGTGACCGGCGGAAACACCCGTCATCACGAACAGGGGCTCTCCGGCATGGCCCGGTTCACGGACCGTCTCCGTGATTTCGTGACCGACCATCAATTCGGCCAGCTGCCTTTGATCACAGGCTTCAGTCGGAAGATCGGCGACCTTGCGTCCGCCCCGCAGCACCGCAATGCGATGCGAGGAGGCAATCACTTCCGCCAGTTTGTGGGAAATGAAGATGATGCCGAGACCTTCAGCTGAAAGTTTCTTGAGCGTCGCAAACAGCGTTTCGGATTCCTGGGGTGTCAGAACGGCGGTCGGTTCGTCCAGTACGAGAACACGCGCATCCCGATAAAGGGCTTTCAGAATTTCAATGCGCTGCTTTTCACCAACAGAAAGCTGTGAAACCCGCATATCCAGGTTCACCGCCAACCCGGAGCGCGCCATCAACTCTGCGAGTTTCTTCTGGGCTGGTGCGCGCGCGGATTTGAGTGCGGACAGGGCCTCCGTTCCGAGCAGAATATTGTCGAGCGCACTCAGGTTTTCCGCAAGCGTAAAGTGCTGATGCACCATGCCAATTCCGGCTTCCAGGGCTGCATGCGGCGAGCCTGGTTCAAGTTCGGCCAGCCTCTGCCCGTCCCGCGCAACCAGCACATTGCCTTCATCGGCCACGTAATGGCCGAAAAGGATGTTCATCAGCGTGGTCTTGCCGGCGCCGTTTTCTCCGAGAAGAGCCAGGATCTCTCCCTGCTTCAATTCAAGGGTTACATCACCATTGGCTGTAAGTGCGCCGAACCGCTTGGTAATACCGTCCAGTTTGAGAACGAGCGGGGCGTCGCTTGGCGAATGCACCATACCGGCCTCCAAAATTTGCGTGAGCACGAGCGTCAGGCTGCAAGAACCTCTTGCAGCGGCAGAAAATCCGGCGGTTGATTTGCCGCCGGATTGCACCGGTTCGGACCGGTTACATGGTGGATTTCGGCTCGCTGTCGTTCACGTTGACGCGGAACAGGCCATCCATGATTTCCTGCTCCTTGGCTTTCGCGGCACTCACCGCATCAGCTGGCGCCAGACCTTCATCGACGACAAAGCTGCCGCCGCTATAGGCCATGAAGCTGTAGGGACCATAATCGGCCGGTTCGAAATTGTCCGCGACCACCGCACCGACGGCACGGTCGATGGTCGGCTCCATGTGCCAAAGAGCGGAGGACAGGATCGTACCGGGATAATCGCCGGACGTATCGATCACGTTGCCGATTGCCAATATACCTTTTTCCTTGGCCGCATCGGAAACTCCGAAACGCTCCGCGTAAAGAATGTCCGCACCCTTGTCGATCATGGCAAAGGCAGCTTCCTTGGCCTTGGGCGGGTCGTACCAGGAATTGATGAAGGTCACCAGGAACTTCACATCCGGGTTGACGGAAGTCGCCCCTTCCATGAAGGCATTCATCAGCCGGTTGACTTCAGGAATGGCATAACCGCCGACCATGCCGATCACGTTGGATTTGGTGGTCGCACCGGCAATCATGCCGGAGAGATAGCTCGGCTCGTGAATCCAGTTGTCGAACACTGCAAAGTTCGGCTGTGCCGGACCGAATGAGGATCCCATCAGGAAAGCGGTGTCCGGGTATTCCGCGGCAACCTTGCGAGCCGCTCTTTCAACGGCAAAGGCCTCTCCGACAACAAGGTCCATGCCCTGCTCGGCATATTCCCGCATGACGCGTTCATAGTCCGTGTTGGCAACATTCTCGGAGAAAGTATAGGTGATTTCGCCTCGGTCCTGAGCAGCTTTCAAAGCCTTGTCGATACGGCTCACCCACTGCTGCTCAACCGGAACGGTATAGATGGCGGCAACCTTAATCGGATCTGCGGCTTCGGCGCTGGTGAATGAAACGCCCAATGTAACTGTGACGGCCAGAGCAGCCGAAAGCATGGCCCTCCGGGCCCGTGAAAACGGTCTTGAAGTGAACATCTGGAACCTCTGGAAGTATTT